>PXFS01000151.1 GCA_003564185.1 Flavobacteriaceae bacterium | reverse complement strand
TTATATAAACGTTTAAAAACTTTTTTAATAAGTGTACTAATACTAAGCACAATAATCTTTTTTATTAGTGTTTTAAAGAATAATATTTCACTTTATGAAAGCTTTTATTTTTATAGCTATATACCTATCACTTTTGTTTTAGCTGTTTTTGTAATTTATAAATCTTTTTTTATTCCTGGAAAACTCAAATATTTTTTCATAATAGGTAGTAGCTTTTATATATTAAGTGCATTAATGTCCTTCTTCTTATCAATCGCTCAAATTAAAATAGAAGAACTACCTATTTGGATTGAAAGACTTTTAAAACATGGTGGACTTTTCTATTTTTTTATAGGAATTTTGACAGAACATATGATTTTTGCTTTAGGACTTGCCTATCGTGTAAAGGAAATTAATGCTAAAATGATTTTGGGCTTTAAAGAAAAAGAAGAATTAAGAAAAAATCTCAACCAAGAATTAGAAGAAGAATTAGTAAAGAAAGAAATTGAAGTTAGTAAGCTAATTAAAAAAGCTGAACAACAAAAATTATTAAAGGTAAAGTCAGAACTTGAAAGTGAAATTAATAAATTACATCTAACTTCTCTTCATAGCCAGATGAACCCCCATTTTGTGTTTAATGCGTTAAATTCCATTAAAGTATTTTTAATTGAAAACGATAGAAAAAATGCAATTAGCTATCTTAACAAATTTGCTAAGTTAATTAGAAAGATATTAGAAGCTTCTAGAACCGAAACTTTATCTTTAGCTGAAGAGTTAAAGATTGTAGAGCTGTATATTAACATTGAAACCATAAGACATACTCAAAAAATTAATTTCAAAATTCATACTGACAATAAAATTTCTATAGATAAAATTAAAGTACCTCCACTTATTTTACAACCCTTCATAGAAAATGCAATCTGGCATGGATTGGCAAAAAAAAGAGGAGAAAAACAACTATTAATAAAAATTAGTTGTAACAAAAATAATCAAGCTGAACTGAATATTGAAGATAACGGTATAGGAAGAAAAAAATCGGAAGAAGCAAAAATCAATAGATTACTCAAGAAAAAATCTTTGGGTTTACAGATTACAAAGGAAAGATTAGCGTTCTTTAATGAAAGAGAAAACAAAAATTATTCCTTTGAAATTTTAGATTTAGAAGATCATAAAGGTAAGCCTAAAGGTACTCGTGTTAATTTCTTCTTTACCAATAAAGCAAAAAGTTATTTTTCTGCTGGATAGTTTTCTGCTATCAGGCAAAGTTCATCATACCATTCTTGTCCAAATCGTTTAATTAAGGCTTCTTTGGTGAATTTATAAATAGGTTGCTGTAGTTCTTTTCCAAGTATACAAGCATCAGAGCAAATGCTCCATCGGTCATAATTTACTGCTTCAAATGATGAATATTGCTGCACACGTACAGGATATAGCTCGCAAGAAATAGGCTTTTTCCAATCAATTTTCCCTGCCCGGTAAGCTGATTCTATACTGCAAAGAGCTGTTCCATTAGCTGAAAAACGAACATAAGCACATTCTTTACCATTCACCAGAGGTGTTTCAAACTCGCCTTGGTCAAAGTCAGAAGCTACATATTTTCCCTGCTCCTTAACAGCATTTATACCTTCTTTACGCATAAAAGGCTTAACCTCTTCAAACACCTCTTCAATTTTTTTGAGTTCACCTTGATTTAAAGGGGCGCCAGCATCACCACTTACGCAGCATTCCCCTTTACAAGCTGTTAAATTACAAGTAAACTCTTCTTGAATAAGGTCTTCTGAAACTAAGGTTTTTCCTATTTGAAACATCTTGCAAATATACTAAAAAATGATGCTTAGAACCTGAATTCGATTATAATAACAGAATCAAAATCAATAAGGATATTTAGTTACAAGGAAATAAGAATTGCGCAAACAAAAAAGCCCTCTACAAGTTTTATAGATGGCTTAATTTTAAAATTGACAATGAATTAAAAATTTGCTTTTCGTTTATTTAAAAAGGCTTCTGTTCCTTCTTTAAAATCGTCTGTACCAAAAGCTTCACCAAAAGCATTAATTTCAGTTTTAAAACCATTAACTCCATCAACATAATTGTCATTTACCGCCTTAATAGCAGCCTTAATGGCCACCATAGAATTATTCATGATTTTGTTAGCTAATTTTTCAGCTAGGGGAAGTAAGTCTTCCTGAGCAACAACATGATTTACTAAACCATAACTTAATGCCTGCTGGGCTGATATCATTCCTGCTGTCATGATCATTTCCATAGCTCTTCCCTTACCTATCAATTGTGGGAGACGCTGTGTACCTCCATAACCTGGAATCACACCTAAGGAAGTTTCTGGAAGTCCAAGTTTTGCATTATCACTTGCAATCCTAAAATGAGCTGACATAGCTAACTCTAAACCTCCCCCTAAAGCAAAACCATTTACTGCTGCAACAATAGGTTTAGGGAAATTTGCTAAGTAATCAAAAACCAATTCTTGACCCTTTGCTGCAAGATCTTTACCTTCTTCTACGGTATAATCAGCAAATTCAGAAATATCAGCACCAGCAACAAATGCTTTTTCACCCTTTCCTGACAGTATAATTACTTTAATATCATCATCTACTTTTAAAGACTTAAAAGCTTCATGTATTTCTTGAATGGTTTCCCGATTTAGGGCATTTAATTTCTTTGGGCGGTGGATAAAAACCTTTGCCACAAAATTCGACTTTTCAATTTGTAAATTTTCGTAATTCATTTTATTTCTATTTAAAATTATGAACACCTATATTTAAAAACTAATTGTATTTAACAGTAGCTTTTAACTCTTTGGTATTTCTATCACAAAAGTAGTTCCTTTATTAACTTTTGATTTCAGTTTTATACTTCCTTTATAGTTTTCCACTATGTTTTTTACCATACCTAATCCTAGTCCCATTCCGCTAGTTTTAGTTGTAAACTTTGGTTCAAAAATTCGTTTTTGTGTAGCCTCATCTATGCCCACTCCATTATCAGAAACACTAATTTTTACATGGGTTTTTGAGGCTCTTACCTCTACAATAATAAATGGATTTTCATGATGTTCTGTAGCCTGTTGAGCATTCTTTACTAAATTTGTAATTACTCTAATTAATTGGGCACGATCAAATTTAGCATAGATATCTTCTTTATCTGCATACATATGAAAATGAGGACCTTTAAAAATATCACATGCTAATTGAATAGTTTTTGTGATATTTAAATATTCACTTTTTTGTGAAGGCATTTTTGCAAAATTTGAAAAAGCTTCTGCTATAGCTGTTAGGGTATCTATTTGCTGAATTATGGTGGCTGAAAAATCTTTAATTTCCGCTTCGTTTTTCACCTCACCTAAACGAAAGTTACGCTCAAAACTTTGCACAGTAAGGCGCATGGGAGTTAATGGATTTTTTATTTCATGGGCAACTTGCCTTGCCATTTGCCTCCATGCTTCTTCGCGTTCAGTTTGAGCTAATTTTTTTGTGCTTTCCTCTAATTCTTCCATAGCTTTATTATAAGCCTTTATAATAGGCCTGAGCTCAAAAACCGAATCCTCGACAGATAATTTTGAAGCATTTTCACTAAGTTTTGTAGCGCTAATTTTTTCGCCTATTTGGTTGATGGACTTGGTAATCAATTTTGACAAAAAATAAGCTAAAAATACAGCACCTAATATCATGAGTAAATAAACCTGTGAGAGCAATACAAAAAAATCTTTTAGCTCCTGATCCATATAACCATCATCCTCAATATAAGGCAAATTTAAAATGGCTATGGGTTTAAAGAAAGGATTGGTAATGTAAGTGTAGGAAGATTGGTAACGCTGACCATCATATTTAAAGTTTTCGGTGTATTTTTTATCAGGTGAATTTTCTAACTGATTTATAATTTTATCTGGAAGATTCCGACTTAATGAATCTGCATAAAAGGAAGCAAAAGAAGAAATTAATAAGTTTCCTTCCAAGTCAAAAATATTTATTTCTTCGCTATGTATTTCTTGTATTTCATAAATTTTATCTTTAAAAATTAAAGGAACATAATTGGTTTCTAAAGGATAAGTCGTTGTTCTTAAGATATAGTCTATATTTGAGTTAATTGCTCGCTGTTTTCGCTCAAGTTTCTCTCGATGTAAATCCTTAGCTTCCTCTTTATATTGATAAACCGTAACTCCAGCAATTAAAACAGAGGCAACTAATACCAAACTAATAATGGACAAAAATATTTTACTAGAAAGTGAGTTAGAGCCCCAAATCATTCAAACTGAATTAATATTTAAAAATAGTAATTTTTTATTCTTTTCTTAAACGCTTATACAATTTTATTCCCAACATTAATAACACTGCTAAACTCACTAAACCCAGAGTACCATAAATCCAATTAACCGTTGATTTTGTAATCACTAAAAATACAACTGCAAATAAAATCAATGTAGCACCTTCATTCCAAATTCGCATTTGATTTGAAGTCCATCTAATTTCATCTCTTTGAAACTGTTTGTAAATCTGATGGTTTTTTAAATGATAAGCAAAGAGTAAGGCAACAAAACCCAATTTTATATGCATCCAGGAAACCTCCAACCATCCAGGATTCAATAAAAGTAACCAAATCGCAAAAATTGTTGCTAAAACAGCAGATGGCCAAGTAATAATAAACCATAACCGGTTAGCCATTAGTTTAAGCTGATTTACAATAGGTTTCTTTTGTTCTTCTGGCTTGTCAAGCGCTTCTATGTGGTAAATAAATAAACGTGGTATATAAAATAAACCCGCAAACCAAGTAATAACAAAAATTAAATGCAAAGATTTTACGTATGTATAATCCACCCTAAAATATTTTATTCAAAAATAGTATTTTATATACATCCATAACTACAAATGAAAAAAAAAGCCTGTACAAAGTCAGGCTTTTAGTAATTATTCAAGTGAGAGAATATACCCCTATAATAACTCACTTGGCACTTTAATAAGAAGATACATCAAATTTAAAACAACTAACTGCTCAAAAATATACCCCCTAATGGGTATAAAATGTTAAATTTTAATTAACAAAATTAGAATTCAAAAACAATTAAAAGTGGTATTGAAGCTTTGTGAAACTTTGTAAGACTCATATATAAAGCTATCTTTGCACAGGTTTAAAATTAAACAAAATGATCAGAAAAAAGATTGTTGAAATACTAGAAAGTAATGACTTACTGAAAGATTTTATTATTTACGGATGGGTGAAATCTTTTAGAAACAATCAATTTATAGCACTTAATGATGGTTCATGTTTGAACAACCTTCAATGTGTTTTAGACTTTGAAAACACTGCAGAAGAGTTAATTAATAGCATCAATATAGGTGCTGCAATAAAAGTAAAAGGTACACTTCATGAAAGCCAAGGGAGAGGACAACGAGTTGAGATTAAAGTTAATGAGCTAGAAATTCTTGGGAAAGCTAACCCAGAAGATGTGAGAAAAACCATTTTATCACCTAAACGGCATAGCTTAGAAAAGTTAAGAGAACAAGCACATTTGCGTGTTAGAACTAATACTTTTGGAGCTGTAATGCGTTTGAGGTCAAAACTCTCTTATGCGGTTCATCATTTCTTTAATCAAAAAGGCTTTAATTATGTTCATACACCTATCATTACTGGTTCAGATGCAGAAGGAGCTGGCGAAACCTTCAAAGTAACCAATTTTGATCTTAAAAATATCCCTACTAATGAAGCTGGTGAAATTGATTTTAGTCAAGACTTTTTTGGCAAAGAAACCAATCTTACAGTAAGCGGACAATTAGAAGCAGAAACTTTTGCCTTAGGCCTAAGTAATGTCTACACCTTTGGGCCAACTTTTAGAGCTGAAAATTCAAATACTTCAAGGCACCTTGCTGAATTTTGGATGATTGAACCTGAAATGGCCTTTTGTGAGTTAGATGGAAATATGGACTTGGCCGAAGAATTCATAAAATTTGTACTTGCTTATGTTGTTGAGCATTGTGCAGATGACTTAGCATTCTTGGAGCAACGTTTATTAGAAGAAGAGAAAAATAAACCAAAAGAACAACGTTCTCCAATGCCACTTCGTGAAAAATTAGATTTTGTTATTAAAAACAATTTTAAACGTGTAAGTTACACTGAAGCTATTGAAATTTTGAGAAATTCAAAACCTAACAAGAAAAAGAAATTTCAGTATTTAATTGAAGATTGGGGGGCTGACCTCCAAAGTGAACACGAACGCTATTTAGTAGAAAAGCATTTTAAATGTCCTGTTATTCTTTTTGATTATCCTGCCTCCATAAAAGCTTTTTATATGCGCTTAAATGAAGACGGAAAAACAGTTAGAGCAATGGATGTGCTATTCCCTGGAATTGGTGAGATTGTTGGTGGTTCTCAAAGAGAAGAACGCTATGATGTTTTGCTTGATAAAATGAAAGCCTTATCAATTGATCCAGAAGAATTGTGGTGGTACCTAGAAACCAGAAAATTTGGAACTTGTAAGCATAGCGGTTTTGGCCTTGGCTTTGAAAGATTGGTTTTGTTTGCTTCTGGAATGAACAACATTAGAGATGTGATTCCTTATCCTAGAACACCTCAAAATGCTGAATTCTAATTAAAAGAACAACCTATTTAATTCCGCAATTTTTATCAGGTTTTGATCTAAAATTGCGGAATTACTTTTATATTAGTATCAAGAATTAATTGTAAAAGCTATGCTTAAACAGCAACTTAGTCTTAAATTATCTCAAAAGCTTTCACCTCAGCAAATACAGCTGATGAAGTTAATACAATTGCCTACTGCAGCATTTGAACAACGAGTAAGTCAAGAACTCGAAGAAAATCCTGCGCTAGATTCTGGTAAAGAAAAAGATGAATTTGAAGATACCACAAACGAAGAATTTGATAACGACAGTGAAGTTATTGAAACTGAATTTGATGTTGATGAATACCTCTCTGATGATGAAATTCCAGAATACAGATTAAAATCAAGTAATTATTCAAAGGATGATGAAGATAAAAATGTTCCCTACGCTTCTGGAACAAGCTTCACAGAGCATCTTCAAAAACAATTGAATACTTATGACCTCAATGAACAAGAAGAAAAAATTGCTACTTTTTTGGTTGGCAGTATTGATGATGCAGGTTATTTAAGAAGGGAAATTACTGATATTGTAGATGATTTAGCCTTTACACAAAATATTTTTGTAGAAGAAAAGGAAATATACAACTTATTAAAAATTGTTCAATCTCTAGATCCAGCTGGTGTAGGGGCAAGAAATCTTCAAGAATGTTTAATTATTCAATTAAAAAGAAAGCAGCAAAAGCCTTCTATTCAATTAGCTATTGATTTATTAGAGAACAACTTTGATATGTTCATAAAAAAGCATTATAAAAAACTAATGCTGCGTTATGGTATAGCTGAGGAAGAGCTTAAAAAAGCTATTGAAGAGATTGAAAATTTGAACCCTAAACCAGGTGCTTCTTATTCTGGAAATACTAAAAACGTTGAACACATTACCCCAGATTTTACAATTAAAATAAAAGACGGGGAACTTTCCCTAAGTCTTAATTCTAGAAATGCTCCAAGTATGCATGTTTCTAGAGACTATTCAAATATGCTTAAAGCCTACAAGGAAAGCAAAAAACAAACAAAAGAACAAAAAAGAGCGGTTTTATTTATCAAACAAAAATTAGATGCTGCTAAATGGTTTATTGATGCTGTAAAGCAAAGACAACAAACCTTGTATTTCACTATGCACGCTATTATGACTTACCAAAAAGAGTATTTTATGACTGGCGATGAACGGAAGTTAAAGCCAATGATTCTAAAAGATATAGCTGATGAAATTGATATGGATATCTCAACTGTGTCTAGGGTAGCCAACAGTAAATATGTAGACACTCCTTATGGCACTTTTCTTATAAAAGAATTCTTTTCTGAATCTATGAAAAATGACAAGGGTGAAGATGTTTCTACCCGTGAAATAAAAAAGATTCTTCAGAATATAGTTCAAAATGAAGATAAATCAAAGCCCCTCGCTGATGCAAAATTAGCGAAAATATTAAAAGATAAAGGTTACCCTATTGCTAGAAGAACTATTGCAAAATATAGAGAACAATTAGACATTCCCGTTGCCAGGTTAAGAAAAGAGATTTAATGAACACTTTTTTTACTATACCTAGCTACATTTTTCATCCTTTATGGATGCCTATCTTAGGAGTAGCTGGCATATATATTTTCTTCCCTATTTCGTTCGAGCAAATCAATATTATCTCAGATTTAATAATTGTTTTTTTTTCTACAATTATAATCCCAATGCTCTTTTTATTAATTTTAAAAAAAATGAAATTGATAAAAAGTTTTCAATTAGAAGAAGTTAAGGAACGTAAGCTACCCTTACTATTTTTTACCTGTATTGCAGCATTTATTATTAATTATATTTTCCCTCCAGAGGCTAATCAATTGTTTTTTTATTTTTTTTCAGGTATATTTTTTAGTGGAATAATATGCTCTATTCTTACCATTTCAAATTTTAAAGTTAGTTTACATATGGTTGGATTAAGTGGATTACTGACTTTTATTTATATGGTTTTACGCGGTTTTTATTCAGAAAACTTATTCTTTATAGTTGTTGCAATTGTTTTATTAAGCTGGTTGTCGAGCTCCCGTATACATATGAATGCGCATCGAATAAGAGAGTTGGTAGCAGGTGTAATTATTGGAGTTCTACCTCAAATATATTTCTTCATAGATCTTGTTACTTGGCTAGATTAGAGATTAATGTATTACTGTTTGATCCTGTAATGATTTAAAAGATTTTATTTTTTTATAAAATATAAAACATTAATCCGAATTTAAGCACCTCCAAATTAACTTGATCTTGGTTGTTTTGAATTTCCCCCTTCAGCAAAGAATCAAAATAATACTGTATATAAAAGTTAATAAAACCATGTCCTAGAGCTAAATGTGCTCCTGTTCTGAATTTATTTAAAAAAGGGGTGTTAGTAGTAGTCAAATTTAATTGATTGTCACGGTAAAAAGATTTCATATGATAAGTATAGGCAATATTAATACCGCCATATATCCTATAAAATTTTTCATACTTAGCACTCGATGTTCTCCATCTAAACTGAATTGGAAACTCTATGGCGTGGGTAAGAAATCGATTACGATCTACCTCTATATCTAATTGATTAAGCGCTAACATAACATGATTTCCATTTTGCACACGACCAAGAAATAAATCTGAATTGTAGACATCAAATCCATAGCCCATCCCTATACCTAAAGCAATGTTTCTTTGTTGATTTAATGGTATATCACGAATAAAGCCAGATTGAAAACCACCAGAAAGTCCATTTTGTGAGAATGAAGAAGGAGTCTGAGTCATAAAATTAAGTGTCATTCCAAAATAGAACTGATCCTCTCTATAGCTCTCATCTAGACTTGAAAAATCAATTTCATCTTGCGCTGTAACATGTGCAAAAGTGAAAAATGACATTAAAATTATAATTTTTTTTGTACTCAATGTAACTGGCTTAAAATTGTAAAATTAAATAATATTATTTAAGAAATGTAACTTGTTAAAAATATATCAAGCTACTGAGCTCATTTTTTAACTTATTAGCCAATAATTTGCTATTAGCTTTCATATAAATTAAAAAAGCACCATTTACATGGTGCTTTTTTAATTTGTTATAAGATTTCATTTACTTATTAAACTTGACATCACCATCTCTGGTGGTATAATTTACTTTTAAGGCTTCAAGTTTTCTTAATTCTTGTTTTATATCAGAAACCAGACCCATGTTAGTTTCTTTATCTACTTTAAGTGCTGTTATAAGCTTGTTTTGAAGCTCTTCTCTCCGCGTTCTTCTTTCCTCTAAAACAAACTGTCTAATATCATTTACACTGGCAAATTTATCATTAAGCTGAATTCTTGCTTCTGTACCAAACTGTCTTTGATAACGCTCTGAAGGCTTTCCTGCATATATATACATCACAAGCTCTTTTTTATCAAGTTTTTCTACTTGATCTGCAAAAGGTAGTTCGTTTTCAATTTTCAATGAATTGTCTCGCATAACGGTTACAACCATAAAAAAGAATAACAACATGAAAACAATATCGGGTAAAGATGCAGTAGAAATTGCAGGTGTTCCACCCTCACCTTTCTTTTTAAATTTTGACATAATCTTATTCTATTTAGGTTCTGCTTCAGATAGTTTTTGAGGAAATAACTCTTTAATCAAGGCTATCTCTTCTTTTAACTTATCTTTATTTCCAGGATAATCAGGATTATCAAAATCCTTAACCATATCAGTAAAATCTCTATTAAACAATCGCTGAGCTTCTCTGTTTCTTAATTCATTGTAAGCTGCAACAAGTTCATTTTGAACCGTAATATAACTCTTGTATTTTGTCTTTCGATTGTTTTGAAGAGATATAATTGCTTTTTTTGGATTGTCTGAAGATTTTGGATCTCTTTTACCTTGACAGTATTCACAAGCTTGACTCCCTTTACCACCACCATTATCTAAAAACATTATAGCAGCTTCCCTTAAGTCAGCTATATCCATTTGATCTTCATTTACCAAAATTTGTCCATCATCACGCACCAAAACTTGAAAGATATTTCTTTCCTTAATTTTTGGTGGTTCTACATTTTCATCATCTATGGGAGGTAATTTTCTATTGATTCCACTATCCGTTTCAATGGTAGTTGTAACCAAGAAGAAAATAAGTAGCAGGAAGGCAATATCTGCCATAGAGCCTGCATTTACCTCTGGTGCATTTCTTCTACCCATATTAACTACTTGTAATTAACTTTCTAACGCTTGATCCTAATATAGCAACAATCGAAAGAACAATTAAAATATAAAATGTTGTTAAACCAGTACTTACCCAACGTGAACCGTATTCAGATAGCACTTCACCATCACGCATTGCTGTTTCTTGACCTTCTGAAAACAGAAAAGAAATGATCACAATGGCAACAAAACTACCTACTGTGATTAATGTCTTTTTTACGTTTCCTTGGAAAAGCCCTCGAACAACAAATCCTATAACTGCTACTAGACATAGTCCTAAAATAACGTACGCAACATACATTAATGGACTAACAAGACTTTGCTGCATTGCAACATCTTCTTCAAGTAGATCGGAGTCTGCATTAAGAATTCTAATTAAAAGAACTCCCCCAAGCACACCGATTACAATTTTAAATATTTTTAAAACCTTATCCATTAACTTTATTTTTTGTTTTTATTCTCAACTAATATATCAATTAAAGTAATTGAAGCGTCCTCCATGTCATTTACAATGTTATCGATTTTAGCAACAATATAATTGTAAAATATCTGTAAGATAATTGCAACTATCAAACCAAATACGGTTGTTAAAAGTGCCACTTTAATACCACCTGCAACCAAAGAAGGCTGCATATCTCCAGCTGCTTCAATTTTATCAAATGCTTTAATCATACCAATTACAGTACCCATAAACCCAAGCATTGGAGCAAGTGCTATAAATAAAGAAACCCAAGAAACATTTTTCTCTAATTGCCCCATTTGAACACCACCGTAAGCTACAACCGCTTTTTCTGCAGCTTCAACACTTTCGTCAGCGCGATCTAATCCTTGGTAATATATAGAAGCGACAGGACCTGGTGTTTCACGGCAAACATCTTTTGCTGCTTCAACTCCACCTGTACTTAAAGCATCTTCAACTTTTTCAGCTAATTTTTTAGTATTTGTAGTTGCTAAATTTAAGTAGATAATACGCTCAATAGCAATAGCAAGACCAAGAATTAAACATAAAAGAACAATCCCCATAAAGCCAGGACCACCTTCAATAAATCGTTTCTTTAATTCTTGATGAAAACCTAAATCCTCTACTTCTTCTTCAACCTCTTCAACTACTTCCTCAGCAGCTTCTTCTTCTACTTCCTCAACAAATTCTTCTTGCTCATCATAGGCATCAATTGTGTCTTGATCAGTTTCAGACATTTCTTCTTCCTGATCTACTTGTTCTTCAACTTCTTCATCTTGTTGAATAAAACTTATTGAACTTAAAAATGCAGCGTTTGCATTAGTAGCAATTAAGAATAAGCCAATTAAGCTTAAAATTGAAAATAACTTTTTCATTGTTGTTTGTCTTAAATTAGTAATCGTTTTATTTTTTATTTTAGTAATTCAATGCAGAGAGGAAGGGATTCTAACCCTCGATACGCTTTTGACGTATACACACTTTCCAGGCGTGCGCCTTCGACCACTCGGCCACCTCTCTTCTTAAATTAATTTCAAATTTAGTCTTTCATTGATAAAAACCAAAAAAAAATCGCATTAATCTATTGTAAAATATCAATTTGAACTCATTTCTCCTCGTAATGAGGTCTCAAAAACTGTTTTTAAGACTTCTTTCTGCAAGTTTTTAGGAAGTAAATACATCAACTTACCTAGGGCTGATTCTGTTGTTATATCTTTTCCGTTAATCACGCCCATTTCAAGTAAAGCTTGACTGGTTTCATACTTCCCCATCTCTACACTACCCCCTTTACACTGGGTTACATTAATTACATGAATACCTGATTCAATTGCTTGTTCAAGTGTTTTTAAATACCATTCATCTGTTTTACTATTTCCACTTCCAAAAGTTTCTAATACAACTGCTTTTAAATTTGGAGTAGCAAACATATGTTCAAATGTAGTTTGCTGAAGTGCAGGATACATTTTTAAAACAAGAATATTTGGGTCTAATTGCTTGTGTACAATTAAATCTTGGGAATAATTTATTTTTTTTAAAGCTGAAAAATTAACTTTGAGATGAACTGCAGATTCTGCCAAATAGGGATAATTAATTGAACTAAATGCCTGAAAATGATCTGTGTTTAATTTTGTAGTTCGGTTACCTCTATATAGTTTGTATTCAAAATACAATCCTACTTCTCTAATTACGGATTTACCATCTTTTTTCAAGCCTGCTAATTGAATACTAGTAATCAAATTCTCTTTAGCATCTGTCCTAAGGTCACCTATAGGCAATTGTGAACCAGTTAAAATAATTGGTTTAGTCAAGTTTTCAAACATGAATGATAATACAGAGGCCGTATAAGACATGGTGTCGCTTCCATGCAGTAACACAAATGCATCATAATCATCATAAATAGCTTCTATTTGAGCAGCAATACGTGTATAATCTAAAATATCAATATTTGAAGAATCTATTGGAGTATCAAAGGTAAAGGTTTCAATTTCGTGTTCAAGAAGCTTAAGTTCTGGTATTTTTTGAAGCAGTAAGTCAAAGTTAAATGCTCTCAAGGCGCCTGTTTTTTCACTCTTAATCATACCTATGGTACCACCAGTATATAATAATGCTATCTTAGAACCTTTTACTTTCATTTATCTTTCTAAATTTAATGGTTGAAACACTTCAATTGCATTTTGAGTAGTTATTTTAGCTACTTCTTCAATTGAAACATCATACAAAGAAGCAACTTTTTCTGCAATTACTCTCAAGTAACTGCTTTCATTTCGTTTCCCTCTGAAAGGCTTGGGTGCTAAATAAGGCGAATCAGTTTCTAATACTATATGTTTTAAATCAATTTGATGTAAAAACTGATCAATTTTTCCATTCTTAAAAGTAACCACTCCTCCAATACCTAACTTCATTTGAAATGAAATGGCTTTTTGTGCTTGTTTAAATGTACCAGTAAAACAATGGAACACACCAAATAATTCAGGTGATTTTTCTTCTTCTAAAACTTCAAAAATCTCATCAAAGGCCTCCCTACAGTGAATAACAATCGGTAACTTTTTAGCTTTAGCAAGCCGGATTTGACGTTGAAAAGCGTCTTTCTGAATATCGAGAGTAGATTTATCCCAATACAAATCAATACCAATCTCGCCAACCGCATAAAAATCACGTTGTTTAAATTGATCTTCTACCAGTTTTAATTCTTTTTCATAATTATCAGGCTTGACTGAGGTTGGGTGCAAGCCCATCATTAAACCCATATGATTGGGGTATTTTTTCTCTAACTCATACATAGATTTCATGTAGGACGAATCTATTGCAGGTAAGAAAAAGTAAGTTATTTGGTTTTCTTGAGCTCTGGCAATTATTTGATCTATATCTTCCGAAAACTTTTCACTGTATAAATGAGTGTGTGTATCAATTAAAATCATAGGGCAAATTTATTTAAATTCTTCAGCTATATTTGTGAAAAAAAGAAAAATGTCTCCTTATAACTCAAAATATTTAGCCAAAAATTTTAATGAAGCTTCATTTATCATAACTCCTACTAAACATCTTCAAATGTTTGCAAAAATTAATGGTGTTGAAGGTGAATTTATTCTTGATACGGGCGCTTCGAGTTCTTGTGTAGATTTTAAATATGCTCAGCTTTTTCATCTTGAAGTTGAAGAAAGTAAAATTAGAGCTGCTGGTGCTGGAGCTAGCAATATGCTTACCAAATCTTCGTCAAATAACACTCTTCAAATTGGTAAATGGACAGAGGAAGACAAAAATTTTGTATTATTTGATTTGAATCATATTAATCAGGCTCTTGCTGAACACGATTCTTCTATTGTACATGGAATTATTGGAGCTGATGTTCTAATTAAAAGTAAAGCTATTATTGATTATCACAAAAAAATGCTCTTTTTAAGAAGTAAAAAGAGCATTTTTTAATTTCAATAAGAACAATTGATTTTTCAGTTTATTTATTCTTCATCCTTATACTTTTCGTCCATTACAAAATCTTCCATAAACTTAGTTGTATAATTTCCAGCTAAGTAATCAGGATGATCCATTAGTTGACGATGAAATGGAATAGTTGTTTTAATTCCTTCAACAACAAACTCATCTAATGCACGCTTCATTTTGTTAATAGCTTCTTCTCTAGTTTGGGCAGTAGTTATCAATTTAGCAATCATAGAATCATAGTTGGGCGGAATCACATAACCACTATATACGTGGGTATCTAATCTTACTCCGTGTCCACCAGGGGTATGTAAGTTTGAGATTTTACCGGGTGAAGGCCTAAAGTTATTGTAAGGATCTTCTGCATTTATTCTACATTCTATGCTATGTAATTTTGGAAGATAATTTTTTCCTGAGATGGGTACTCCAGCAGCAACAAGAATTTGTTCTCTAATCAAATCATGATCAACAACCATCTCAGTAATAGGGTGCTCAACTTGAATTCGAGTATTCATTTCCATGAAATAAAAGTTTTTATGTTTATCAACTAAAAACTCTACGGTGCCAGCGCCTTCATAACCAATATATTCAGCAGCTTTAACAGCTGCCTCCCCCATTTTTTCTCTTAACTTCTCTGTCATAAAAGGAGATGGAGTTTCTTCAGTCAACTTTTGATGTCTTCGTTGTACAGAACAATCTCTTTCTGATAGATGACAGGCTTTTCCTGTTTGGTCACCTACAATCTGTATTTCAATATGTCTTGGCTCTTCTATGAGTTTTTCCATGTACATACCATCATTACCAAATCCAGCTTTTGCTTCTTGTCTTGCAGACTCCCAAGCTGCTTCTAATTTTTCTTCACTCCAAACTGCACGCATGCCCTTTCCACCACCACCAGCTGTTGCTTTAAGCATGACCGGGAAGCCAATTTTCTTTGCGGTTTTTAGGCATTCGTCAAAATCCTTAAGAACTCCTTCAGATCCAGGAACACAGGGTACCCCGGCTTCTTTCATGGTGGCTTTTGCTGTAGCTTTGTCCCCCATTCTGTCAATCATTTCACTAGAAGCGCCAATGAACTTAATATCATGTTCAGCACAAATTTTTGAAAAATTAGCATTTTCAGATAAAAATCCATATCCTGGATGTATAGCATCTGCGTTTGTGATTTCAGCTGCTGCTATAATATTAGGTATTTTTAAGTAAGATTCATTACTTGGAGCTGGCCCAATGCAAACCGCTTCATCAGCAAATCTTACGTGTAAACTTTCAGCATCAGCTTTCGAATAAACCGCTACGGTTTTGATGCCCATCTCCTTACAGGTTCTAATTACTCGCAGAGCAATCTCTCCTCGGTTAGCAATGAGTATTTTCTTAAACATAATTTTTGTGTTTAATTCAACAAATCTCCAAAAGGGAGCGAATAATTAAGAAGGATCTACCAAAAATAAAGGTTGATCAAACTCTACTGGAGAGGCATCATCAACCAACACTTTTACAATCTTTCCAGCAACTTCACTTTCAATTTCATTAAATAGTTTCATGGCTTCAATTGTACATAAAACATCTCCTTCTGAAATTTGCGTACCTACTTCCACAAAAGCAGGTTTATCAGGTGAAGGCTTACGATAAAACGTACCTATTATAGGTGATTTTACTGTAATATAGTTATCTTCATCAGCCCCTCCAGATGCTTCTGCCTGAACTTGCGAACTGTCTTGTTGAGGAGCTACCGGTTGTTGAGGAGCCATTGGTTGTTGTGCCATAGGTTGCTGCATAGGCACTTGCTGAATAACCGTTTGGTTTTCTTTTTCTGCTCTGTCGTTTTTAATGGTAATTTTTACATCATCCATTTCTAGGCTTACTTCACTAGTACCTGATTTAGCAACGTACTTAATTAAATCCTTAATATTTTTTAAATCCATAGTTTAGGGTATTTATTTAGGAGTTATATGCCCATTTGAAGTAAATTGATCCCCATGTGAATCCTCCTCCAAAAGCTGCAAATACTAAATTATCTCCTTTTTTTAATTGTTTTTCGTAATCACTAAGCAATAATGGCAATGTTGCGGAAGTAGTATTTCCGTAACGTTGAATATTCATTAGTACTTTTGTATCGTCTAATTTCATCCGCTTAGAAGTAGCATCAATAATACGTTTATTAGCTTGGTGTGCTACCAACCAATTTACATCATCTCCAGAAAGCTGATTTCTAAGCATGATTTTTTCGCTGACATCTGCCATATTAGAAACAGCAAATTTAAACACAGTTTTTCCATCTTGGAAAACATAATGTTGATTATTTCTCACCGTCTCTTCACTAGGAGGCAATAAAGAACCGCCAGCTTCAATCTTTAAGAATTCTCTTCCAATTCCATCGGTTCTTAAAAGTTCATCTTGATGCCCCAAACCTTCATGATTTGGTTCAAAAAGAACAGCACCTGCACCATCTCCAAAGATAATGCAGGTAGCCCTGTCTTTATAATCGATAATTGAAGACATTTTATCCGCTCCAATCAATAAGACTTTCCTATACCTACCTGACTCAATATAAGCTGATGCCGTTGACATGCCAAATAGAAAGCTAGAACATGCAGCCTGTAAATCGTATGAATAAGCATTAACTGCACCTATCTGAGTAGCCACATATGCAGCTGTAGCCGCCACAGGCATGTCTGGTGTAACAGTTCCAAAAAGCACTAAATCAATTTCTTGAGGGTCAACACCTGACTTTTCTATTAAATTTTCAGCAGCTTTAATTCCTAAATATGAGGTTCCTTTGTTAGGGTCTTTTAATATCCTGCGTTCCTTAATACCTGTTCTTGAAGTTATCCATTCATCGTTAGTTTCAACCATATCTTCCAACATCTTGTTGGTAAGAACATCTTCAGGAACATAAGCACCTACTGCGGTAATTGCTGCATTTATTTTACTCATAGAGTTTTTATTAAACCAAAACGCTCTCTATTTAAGCGCTTAAATTATATCTGTGCAAAGTAAGTTGTTTTATTTAAACTAATCAAAATTTAATTGAACTTTCAACCCTGCCTATTAGTATTTATTAAAATATGACTTGCAAGTTATCATTTATTTTGCAAAAACAAAAAAACAGGTCATTTTATGATGAGCCTGTTTTTTTGTTATACTTTTCACAAATCAAACTTTATACCTTGTGCTAAGGGCAACTCTGTAGTATAATTTATGGTATTGGTTTGTCTTCTCATGTAAATTTTCCAAGCATCTGAACCAGATTCTCTTCCTCCACCAGTATCTTTTTCACCTCCAAAAGCACCTCCAATTTCAGCTCCCGATGTTCCTATATTCACATTAGCAATTCCACAATCAGACCCTTCTGCTGACAAAAAGTATTCAGCTTCTCTCAAATTGTTGGTCATTATTGCTGAAGAGAGACCTTGTCTAACTCCATTTTGAAGCTCCATTGCATTTTTAATATCTACTTCATATTTCATTATATATAAAATAGGAGCAAAGGTTTCATGTTGAACAATCTCAAAGTGATTTTGAGCTTCTGCTATTGCTGGTTTGACATAACAACCGCTTTCATATCCTTCACCTTTTAAAACTCCTCCTTCAACTAAAATATTCCCTCCTTCTTCTTTCACTTTTTGTAACGCTTGCAAATATGCTGTTACAGCATCTTTATCTATTAAAGGGCCTACATGGTTATTTTCATCTAAAGGATTTCCTATTCTAATTTGTTGATAAGCATCTACTATAGCATTCTTAACTTGATCATACACCGATTCATGAATGATTAATCTTCTAGTAGAAGTACAACGCTGCCCACAAGTTCCTACAGCTCCAAAAACAGCACCTATTACGGTATTTTTAATATCTGCATCGGGAGTAACTATAATGGCATTATTTCCTCCTAATTCTAACAAGGTTTTTCCTAAGCGTTTAGCTACAGTTTGAGCAACAATTTTACCCATGCGTGTTGAACCTGTAGCAGAAATTAATGGTAAACGCTCATCATTAGTCATGTATTCACCAACTTTATAATCTCCAGTAACTAGAGAAGATATTCCGGCTGGAACATTATTCTTTTCAAAAACTCTAGCAGCTATTTTCTGACAAGCAACTGAGGTTAAAGGTGTTTTTTCTGAACCTTTCCAAATACATGCATCACCACAAACCCAAGCTAAAGCAGTATTCCATGACCAAACTGCCACAGGAAAGTTAAAAGCGGAAATTACTCCTACAACACCTAAAGGATGCCATTGCTCATACATTCTATGCCCTGGTCGTTCAGAATGCATTGTTAATCCATAAAGTTGTCTAGAAAGTCCAACCGCAAAATCACATATATCAATCATTTCTTGAACTTCACCTAAGCCTTCTTGATAGGATTTTCCCATTTCATAGGAAACCAACTTACCTAAAGGAGCTTTCAGCCGTCTTAGCTCATCATTGAATTGTCTAACCACTTCTCCTCTTGCAGGAGCCGTCCAATTTCTCCAAGCTTTAAAACCTTCAAAGGCGGTAGCAGCTACCTTTTCGTAATCTTGCTCTGTAGTAGCTTTCACTTTACCTATATAAGCACCATCTACAGGAGAGTAAGATTCTATAAATTCCCCATTAGAAAAAAATTCAACACCAGTAGATGATCCTAAATTTTCTTTCTGTATTCCTAAAGCCTCTAAAGCTTTATCAATTTCATATTTTTTTGCAATTTCACTCATAATGTATCAAAATTTCAATGACTAATTTAAGTTGAATTGCGAAAGTACTAAATATTTTACTTCTATCTGTTTTAAATTGAAGTGGATTATTCTTCTAACAAAAGCATATCATTTTAATAAAAAAAGCTGTCTAAAAAGACAGCTTTAGAAAATTTTTGATGCTTACCTAATCTCGACCGAGATAAATCATAATAAAGTAAAGCAATGTTGCCAATGAACCAACAGCTGCAACCACATAGGTCCTTGCAGCCCATTTTAAGGCATCTTCAGCATCCTTATATTCTTGTGGATTTACCATATTATGATTTTTTAACCAAGCTAAAGCTCTATTACTTGCATCATACTCAACAGGAAGGGTTACAAAGCTAAAAAGCGTTCCTAATCCAAACATGACTATTCCTGCTAACAATACCGTTTGTCCAACACCTGCACTAACCATTCCATAAAGAATTAAACCTCCTAAAATCACCCACTGACTATACGTAGAGGCTATTTGAACTAAGGGTACTAATTGGCTCCTCATCTCCAACCAAGAATAAGCTTTGGCATGTTGTACGGCATGTCCTACCTCATGGGCTGCAACCGCTGCTGCGGCAGCATTTCTTTGGTTATACACCGATTCACTTAGATTCACAGTTTTGTCTTTTGGATTATAATGATCTGTGAGTTGTCCTTGGGTTGAAATGACCTTAACATCATAAATACCATTATCCTCAAGCATTTTTTGAGCAATTTCTGCACCGCTCATCCCATTTTGAAGTTGTTGTTTTGAATACTTTTCAAATTTTTTCTTTAAGGTACTGCTTACATACCAACTTACTAGCATAATTGCTCCAATAAGCACATAATACGTCATCATAACAAAATATTTTAATTAATTATATCAAAATCTCAGCCAAATCTAACCTTAATAATCTTTTTAATAAAGTTTTAATTTAACCCACAATATTTACAATTTTACCAGGAACAACAATCACTTTTTTTGGTGTTCTTCCTGCTAATTGTTTTTTAGTACGTTCATCATTCATGACTGATTTTTCTATTTCCTCTTTAGCTAAATCTAAAGATAAATCTAAGGTAAAACGCATTTTTCCATTGAAAGAAATAGGATATGTTTTCACTTCTTCAACTATGTATTTATCTTCGTAAACAGGAAAAGGAGCTGTTGAAATACTGTCATTATGTCCTAACTTTTCCCAAAGCTCTTCTGCAATATGAGGAGCAAAAGGCGCAATTAGTATAGCTAAAGGTTCTAAAACTTCTTTTGAGTTACATTTTTGCTTAGCCAATTCATTTACAGCTATCATAAATGTAGACACGGAAGTGTTAAAGCTAAAATTCTCAATATCTTCCGTTACTTTTCTAATGGTTTTATGAAGTGTTTTCATAGCTTCCTTAGATGCTGCTGCATTATTCACTTCAAACTGCTCACCATTATGGTAGAGTTTCCACAGCTTACGTAAAAAATTATGCACACCTGTAATCCCTGCCGTATTCCAAGGTTTAGCTTGCTCAATAGGCCCTAAAAACATTTCATACATACGTAAGGTATCGGCACCGTAAGTTTCACAGATATCATCTGGATTAATAACATTGTATTTAGATTTAGACATTTTTTCAACCTCCCTAGCTACTAAAAAACTTCCATCTTTTTCTGTAATAAATTCTGCTGTTGCAAATTCTGATCGCCATTTTTTAAAGGATTGTATATCTAATTGGTGACTTACATTTACCATTGACACATCTACATGAATAGGATCAGTTTCAAAGTCTTTTGCCTTAGATTGAGTTACAAATTTATTGGTTTCTTTAATGCGGTACGCAAAAGCACTTTCACCTAAAATCATCCCTTGGTTGATCATTTTTTTGAAGGGCTCTTCAACTGGAATTTCATTAATATCATATAAAAATTTTGTCCAAAAACGTGAGTAGAGTAGATGACCAGTTGCATGCTCACTTCCACCGATGTAGAGGTCAACATTCTGCCAATAATTTAAGGCATCTTGACTAGCCATTTGATCTTGATTATGAGGGTCCATATAGCGGAACATATACCATGAACTACCTGCCCAGCCTGGCATAGTGTTAAGCTCTATTGGAAAAGTGGTTACCTCATCAATTTGATCATTACTTACCACCTGATTAGTTGATGTATTCCAAGCCCATTTTTTGGCTCTCCCTAGCGGAGGCGCTCCGTCTTCAGTAGGTAAATATTCATCTATTTCAGGTAAAACTAAAGGGAGGTATTGTGCTTCTATAAGCCTTGGTAAACCATTTACATAATAAACAGGAAATGGCTCTCCCCAATAGCGTTGTCGTGAGAAAACAGCATCTCGTAATCTAAAGTTAGTATGACGCTTTCCTATTTGTTTGGCTTCAATAGCAGAAATTGCTTTATCAATTTCTTCTTTAATTTTCAATCCATTTAAAAAATCGGAGTTTGTAATTACTCCATTATCTTTATCAGAATAGGCTTCTTTAGAAACATCAACACCTTCAAAAACATTAGGAATGGGCAGGTTAAAATGTGTTGCAAAATCAAAGTCACGTTGGTCTCCAGAAGGTACAGCCATAACTGCACCAGTTCCATATCCCGCTAACACATAATCTCCTATCCATATAGGGATGAGTTGCTGGGTAAATGGATGTATAGCATAAGCTCCTGTAAACACCCCTGAAATGGTTTTAACATCAGCCATTCTGTCTCTTTCACTTTTTAATGAAGAAGCCTTTATATAAGCATCAACAGCTTCTTTTTGAGCTGAAGTAGTTATTTTTTGAACCAAGTCAAGTTCTGGAGCCAAGGTCATAAAGGACACTCCAAAGATGGTATCTGGGCGAGTGGTAAATACTTCAATCACCTCATCGTGATCTTTTACATTAAATTTTACACTAGCTCCTTCACTTTTCCCTATCCAATTACGTTGCGCCTCTTTAATACTTTCACTCCAATCCAGTCCATCCAAATCCTCAAGCAAGCGTTCTGCATATGCAGAAATACGCATACTCCATTGTTTCATTTTTTTCTTGTATACAGGATGACTACCTCTTTCTGATCGTCCATTTACCACTTCGTCATTAGCTAAAACCGTTCCTAAAGCTGGACACCAATTAACTTCCGTTTCCGCTAGGTAGGTTAGTCTATAATGCAATAAAATTTCTTCTTTTTTTTCTGATGAAAAACTTTTCCATTCAGCTGAATTAAAGGATTCTACTCCTTCGTCTGAAGCCGCATTAACATGTTTATTCCCTTCATTTTCAAAAAGATCAATAAGCTTTGCTATTGGTTGAGCTTTATTTGATGTATAACAATAATAATGATTAAAAAGTTGAATAAAAATCCATTGTGTCCAATTATAGTAATCTGGATTACTAGTTCTTACTTCTCTTGACCAATCAAATGAAAATCCAATTCTATCTAATTGTTGGCGGTATCTTTCAATATTTGTTTTGGTTGTTGTAGCGGGGTGTTGGCCTGTTTGAATAGCATATTGTTCTGCTGGTAAACCAAAAGAATCATACCCTTGTGGGTGTAAAACATTAAAACCTTTATGACGTTTGTATCTTGATACTATATCACTTGCAATATACCCTAATGGATGCCCTACATGTAAACCAGCACCAGAAGGGTAAGGAAACATGTCCAATCCGTAAAATTTTTTCTGAGCACTATTTGAATTTGCTTGAAATGTATTTTCAGCAGCCCATCTTTTTTGCCATTTGGCTTCAATTTCATTGAAATTATATTGCATAGGTACTTGTTTAAATATCTTTTTAACTATTGAACTTGCAAAAGTAAGCTTTCTAGAAGAAACATGAAATTGGTTTTTGATGCTGTTTTTTAAAATTTATAGAAGCTTTTTCATAAAAAAGGTTGACTCAATAAGTCAACCTTTTTTTAAAATGATAAGTGAGTTGTAAATTAATCTACAAGAATAATCACCTTGTTATCTTTTAATTCAATAACGCCTCCTTGAACTGAGAAACAAATTTTGCCATCTATGGTTTCAAATTTATCTTGAAATTTTGGTTCTACAGGAGTGTTTTTTTCTAATTTTATGTAGCCCTTTTGAAGAACAGATACAACTGGGGCGTGATGGTTAAGTATTTGGAATTCACCATTAATTCCCGGAACGCTAACCATGTCTACCTGATTGCTAAAGAAAATTTCTTCTGGACTAATAATTTCTAAGTGCATAAGAATACGAATTAAGATTCAGCTAACATTTTTTCACCAGCTTCAATAGCCTCTTCTATGGTTCCCTTTAAGTTGAATGCTGCTTCAGGAAGGTGGTCTAACTCACCATCCATAATCATATTAAATCCTTTAATTGTTTCTTTAATATCTACTAAAACACCAGGAATACCAGTAAACTGCTCTGCCACATGAAATGGTTGAGACAAGAAACGCTGAACACGTCTGGCTCTAGATACAGCTAATTTATCTTCTTCAGAAAGTTCTTCCATACCAAGAATTGCAATAATATCTTGTAATTCTTTATAGCGCTGTAATAATTCTTTTACACGTTGTGCACAATCGTAATGCTCACTTCCTAATATATCAGCTGTAAGAATTCTAGAAGTTGAATCTAATGGGTCAACCGCTGGATAAATCCCTAATTCAGCAATTTTTCTAGACAGTACAGTTGTTGCGTCTAAGTGAGAGAAAGTTGTTGCTGGAGCTGGATCGGTAAGGTCATCTGCTGGCACATATACCGCTTGTACAGAGGTAATAGAACCTTTCTTTGTAGAAGTAATTCTTTCCTGCATAGCTCCCATTTCGGTAGCTAATGTTGGTTGGTACCCTACTGCAGAAGGCATACGCCCAAGTAATGCAGATACCTCAGAACCTGCTTGAGTAAATCGGAAGATATTATCAACAAAGAACAAGACATCTTTTCCTTGATCTGAACCAGCACCATCACGGAAATATTCAGCAATAGTAAGTCCTGAAAGCGCAACACGTGCACGAGCTCCAGGTGGCTCGTTCATCTGACCAAAAACGAATGTAGCTTTAGAATCTTTCATAGCTTTTTTATCTACTTTTTGAAGATCCCAACCACCTTCTTCCATAGAATGGATAAAATCATCTCCGTATTTAATAATACCAGATTCTAACATCTCTCTTAAAAGGTCGTTACCTTCTCTAGTACGTTCACATACCCCTGCAAAAACGGATAAACCACCGTGTCCTTTTGCAATATTATTAATCAATTCCTGAATCAAAACGGTTTTCCCAACACCAGCACCTCCAAAAAGACCAATTTTACCTCCTTTAGCATACGGCTCAATTAAGTCAATTACTTTAATTCCTGTAAACAGAACTTCTGTAGACACTGATAAATCTTCAAATTTAGGAGCTTTTCTGTGGATGGATAAACCTTGATCTCCTGACTTAGGCAGATTGCCTAATCCATCTATAGCATCACCAGTAACGTTGAATAAGCGACCATAGATATCATCACCTATTGGCATTTGAATTGGACTGTTTGTAGAAATTACTTCTACACCACGACTAAGTCCGTCTGCAGAATCCATGGCAATTGTTTTTACAGTATTCTCACCCACGTGAGACTGTACTTCTAAAACAACTACAACTCCATCAGGACGTGTTACTTCTAGTGAATCGTAAATCTTTGGAAGATCTTCCGCTTTTTCAAATTCAACGTCAACAACTGGACCTATAATTTGAGATATTTTACCTTTAACTTGAGACATTATTGATAAATTTTTTTAAACTTGAATAAAATGAAAACGTTCTTATTTTAAGGATGCAAATATAGATTATTTATAAAAACTTTTAGAGGTTATACAGCAATTTTATTTGAAATAAAATTCAAAAAAATATAATGTTTTATTTATTTAAAATCAAATACTTATAAAAAAATCACTCAACTGTGACCGATTTAGCTAAATTTCTTGGCTGATCTACATTCTTACCTAACATCACAGCAATGTGGTAGGACAGTAATTGAAGAGGTATGGTTGTTAACAAAGGTGTAAAAGCTTCAAACGTATCTGGAATTGAGATGACATGGTCAGCTATTTTACTAACTTGTTGATCACCATCTGTAACTATAGCAATAATTTTCCCTTTTCTAGATTTTATTTCTTGGACATTACTCACTACCTTGTCGTAATGCCCTTTTCTTGTTGCTATTACAACCACAGGCATTTCTTCGTCTATAAGTGCAATAGGACCATGTTTCATTTCAGCCGCAGGATAACCTTCTGCATGAATATAAGAGATTTCTTTTAGTTTCAAAGCTCCTTCTAAGGCTACAGGAAAATTATATCCTCTTCCAAGATAAAGGCAATTTTTAGCATTTTTATAAAAATCAGCCACCTTAAGTATATGTTCATTTATTTGAAGTGATTTCTCAATCTTATCTGGAATTAGTTCTAGCTCTTGAAGGTACATATTAAAATCTGATATACTAATAGAACCTTTTTCCTTACCAAGCTTTAATGCAATTAAACTTAATACGGTAATTTGTGTAGTAAAAGCTTTTGTTGAAGCTACTCCAATTTCAGGACCTGCATGCGTGTAGGCGCCTGCATCAGAGGCTCTTGAAATTGAAGAACCAACCACGTTACAAACACCAAATACAAATGCACCATTTTCTTTAGCTAAGTTAATAGCCGCCATTGTATCTGCTGTTTCTCCACTTTGTGAAATAGCAATTATAACGTCATTTTTGTTAATAACGGGGTTACGGTACCTGAATTCTGAGGCATATTCAACTTCAACAGGAATTCTTGCTAAATCTTCAAAAATATATTCAGCTACCAATCCTGCGTGCCAAGAAGTACCACAAGCTACAACAATAATTCTTCTAGCATTTAAAAATTTAGACAAATGATCGTCTACACCAGCCATCCTAATAATTCCTTTTTCAGGAAGCATTCTTCCACGATAGGTGTCTCTAATAGCCTCTGGTTGTTCGTAGATTTCTTTTAACATAAAATGATCAAAACCTCCTTTTTCGATTTGATCTAGATTCATTTGAAGCTCTTGTACGTAAGGCTTAACTATACTATCGTTTTTTATTTTTCGAACTTTAATCTCTTTTCCAATTCGAATAACAGCTGTTTCACCATCTTCAAGATAAATAGCGCTTTTGGTATATTCAATAAAAGGAGAAGCATCTGAGGCAATAAAAAACTCATTATCCCCAATTCCAACAGCCAGTGGACTACCGAGTCTAGCTACAACTATTTCATTGGGCTTTTTACGGTCGTAAATAGCAATTGCATAAGCACCAACTGCCTGACTCAAAGCAACCTGAACAGCTTTACCCAATTTAACTTTTTCTTGTTTCTGAACTTCTTCTATTAAATTTACTAAAACCTCTGTATCTGTATCTGAAGTAAAGTTATAACCTCTATTTTCTAACTCAATTTTTAAAGTTTCATAATTTTCAATAATTCCATTATGAATAATTACTAAATCACCAGAATTTGAAAGGTGTGGATGAGAATTAATATCATTAGGCTCACCATGAGTTGCCCAACGTGTGTGCCCTATACCCATAACAGCCTGAGTATTTAAATCGGCTGAACATTTTGTTGCTAATTCAGCTACCTTTCCTTTAGTTTTACAGAGATGAATACCTTGTTTATCAAACAAAGCTACCCCAGCAGAATCATACCCTCTATACTCTAAGCGCTGTAATCCCTTTATAATGATAGGATAAGCTTCTCGATGACCAATGTATCCAACAATACCACACATAATCTATTAAATTTAATTAGTTAATTCTGTCAATTGTATTTGTAATTTTAAACGTAAATCTTCATTAGGCGAATTTGAACCATGCAAAACCGTACCTCTTATGTTACCCGCAGCAGGAGACAATATGTTCTCAAAAAGATCTAATTGCGAATCTCTTACTTGTACAGTACTTGTCTGATTTACATTATCTGAAATTAAAACCCCAATTTTCACATTCTCCCGATCACCATTAATAAGCTCATTTATATAATCTGTTATTCTAATTCTATAAAAATAGTTATCATCAGCATCTTGAGATAGGGGACCTAAATGAGAAATTAATGAAACTGACGGGCTTTCAGTAAAGGTGGGATCAGTATTATAGTCTTCAAAAACTTCATTGTTTTCAAAATCATAAACCATAATTCTTCTTGGCCTATTTACACTACTTGTTATGGATTCCTGGTCAATATAGAATATTAAATTTGCCTCATTAACCATGACATCACGATCTCTTAAATCTTCAAGCTCATCAGCAACTCCATCTCCATTAGAATCTTCTCCAGTAAATAACTCTACCACAGTGGCAAAGCCAGCTCCACCTCTTAAATAGGTTTTCTCTTCTCCATTAGTTCGATCTTGTTCATCTAAAATGATTTGTGTGTCTTGAGAAGTTAATCCAAGGCTAATTCCTTGAAACAATAAATCTAAGTTTTCACTAATTATTTCACTCTGAGGTCCACCACCAGTTTCTGGATTGGGTGGAAGCTCTACTTCAGATTTATAAAAAATTCGTAAGGATGCATCTTCGCTATTCATATTTAAGCCTAACAAAATATTTTCATCATCTGACTCAAGCTGAAAGAAAAGTCCTCTAAAGTAATTTTTGAAAGCAGAATTACTTACCAACTCAGGCCCACCAGATTTATCAATGATTTGCTCTTGTATAAATTCATCGGGAATTTTAATTCTAATTTGCGGGTCAATTGGGGTTTCCTCTGTTAGCGTATCATTTACTTGTTCAACTAAAAATTGCTGCTCTCTCAATTGAGCAAGAGAAAAACTTTCTGAAGTTGCAATTGGTGTACTTTCTATATTTGGCAAAAAATTCTCTAATTCATCATTGAAATAAATTTGCGATTGATTGAATTCGCCATCTGGCCCAGGATCAATATCTCTAAGAAACTGGTTTGATTTGAATACTTTTACTACAAATTCAGTGTCTGAGTTACCAACAACAGAATCTAATTCAAATTCGTTTTCTGCAATCAGCCTACTAAATAATGGCAATCGAAGTACTGCACTATCTAACTCAACTAAATCATTTAAATTTGGATTTGTCCTTGACAATTCAACCTGAGAAAGTATGGAATAATTTCTTGCGCCAAATACGGGGTCATTAAAATCTCCTATATAAAAATTAGATACATTATTTGCTTGAATAGCACCAAAACTTTCTGTATAAGAAACAATATTGTCTACTTCTAGTAATGGTGGTAATTCGATGCTATTGATTAATCCAGCCCCTGTTTCCGTAAAATCGTCATCACATGATACTAATGCAACAAAAGCTAAAGCAATAAAAAAAAAATTATTTTTAAACATAGGTTATTCTTCTTCGTTCAACACTTTTGTAAGATAAAAGTCTTGATAAGCTTGTGTAAATTCAGTTCTTGGCAGGAAGTCAAGACTTGGTAGACCAGATGCCTCTATAAAGCTCTTCAACTCATCATCAATATTTTCTGAGGCTTGAATTACTGCATCAGAATTTTCTATTGCTGTTTTAAGCAAACTTACATAATGCGGTTCTTTAAGATGAGCAACACTCTCTTCTTCTAAACCATCAAACAAAACTTTCTTACTCATTTCATTATCTAACGTTCCATCAAAGTCTCGATTGTATACAGAGGTAACTATTTTTGAGTTTTTAAAAAGCGGTTCATTTCCGTAGTAATTTTTCAAATAAAGAGGAACAAGTGAAGCCAACCATCCATGAACATGAATAATATCTGGAGCCCAATTCAATTTTTTTACAGTTTCTATTACTCCTTTAGCAAAAAAGATAGAACGTTCATCATTGTCTGGAAACAGTTTACCTTCTTCATCAGAAAATGTTGCTTTACGCTTAAAATAATCTTCATTATCTATAAAATAAACTTGCATTCTTTCTTTTGGAATGGAAGCTACCTTAATAATTAAAGGCATATCAAGATCATTAACCACTAGATTCATTCCCGATAAGCGAATAACTTCATGCAACTGATGCCTTCTTTCGTTTATATTTCCAAACCTAGGCATGAATATCCTTGTTTGACCTCCCATTGAATTAACCATTTTTGGTGCTTCGAAAGAAAGTGTTGATATTTCATTTTCAGGCAAATATGGGACAACTTCGGAAGAAACGTAAAGTATTCGTTTATCGTTCATAAGATTTATAAATTTCGAGTTAACTTTTAAAACGTGCAAATTTACAAAAATTTATGTTGATTGAAGTTAAAATATTAGCTTTGCATCCAATTCATAAGTAAAACTAGTGCAAGTAACAACAATTAAGGCGTTGGACAAAACGCTTAACAAGTTAAGAAAAGAGCAACAAATAATTGGCTTAGTTCCTACTATGGGAGCTTTACATGAGGGTCATCTTGCATTAGTTGACCATGCTTACAAAGACTGCAACATTGTTGTGGTAAGTATTTTTGTTAATCCCACTCAGTTTAATAATGCATCGGATTTAGAAAAATACCCAAGAAATTTAGCTGACGATATTGATTTACTTTACAAAAACAATTCGAAAACTATAGTTTTTACACCCAGCATTAGAGAAATTTATAAAAAAGACATAAAGGCTGAGGACTTTGATTTTGGAAGTATAACTCAATATATGGAGGGAGAATATAGACAAGGACATTTTAATGGAGTGGGAACAATTATCAAGCATTTATTTGAAATAGTTAAGCCGCATAAAGCTTATTTTGGCGAAAAAGATTACCAACAGCTCCAGCTTATAAAAAAACTTGTAAAAATTACACAGCAACCAGTAATAATAGTAGGCTCCCCAACATATAGAGAACCTTCTGGGCTTGCTAAAAGCTCTAGAAACAAGCGCTTAAGTAATAGTGAATTAGAAAAAGCTGCAATACTTTTTAAGGCCTTATCAATAGCAAAAAACAATTTTAATCAATTGAGTTTTTCAGAAATTAAAGAGGAAATAAAGACACTTTTCGAAAAAGAAGAGTGTGTGAAACTAGAATATTTTGAAATAGCTGAAGAAGAAAACCTTATTCCAACAGGAACTAAAAAAGAACAAAAAAAATACAGAGCATTTATTGCAGCCGTAATCAATGAAGTTAGACTTATTGACAATATGGCTATAAATTAAAAAATTATGTGGATTCACGTTGTAAAATCTAAAATTCACCGCGTTAAAGTTACTGGTGCAGATTTAAATTATATAGGAAGTATCACCATTGACGAGGAGCTTATGGAAGCAGCAAATATTATAGAAGGCGAAAAAGTGCAAGTTGTCAATAACTCTAACGGAGAACGTTTAGAAACCTATGCCATACCAGGGCCAAGGAAAAGTGGAGAGATTACACTTAACGGTGCCGCAGCTAGAAAAGTTGCTCAAGGTGATATTCTTATACTGATGACTTATGCTATGATGGATGAAGATAAAGCAAAATCATTTAAACCTGCTTTGGTTTTTCCAAACGAAGACAACCTTTTAGAATAAAAAGCATGAACATATACCTTTCTAAAGGAATAAAAATAGCAATTCCACTGCTTCTAGGTATTATGTTTATTTGGTATTCTTTTAGTACTTCAACAGAAGAGGAACTTCTTGTTATGTGGGAAAAAATAAAAGGAGCTAACTTCTTTTGGATAGTTGTATCCTTAATTATGGGCATTGCAGCACATGTTTCAAGAGCCATGCGGTGGCGTTTCTTATTGGCTCCTCTTCAATGTACTCCTCCTTTATATAATAGTTTTTTTGCAGTAATGATAGGGTATTTAAGCAACTTAGGCATACCTCGTTCAGGCGAATTACTTAGAGGAGCCACATTAGCTTCATATGAAGAAATTGATTTTGATGCTTCTTTTGGAACAATAGTAACTGAGCGAATTATTGATATGATTTGCTTATTAATTATTATTGGTTTTGCCATGATGTCTCAAGCTCCTATCATCATGGAATTTTTTATTGAACGTAATATCAATTTTGCTACCAGTATTTTAGTAGTTTTATTGGGAGTAATATTGCTCTTTGTTATATACCGATTGATCAAGAACTCATCTAATAAATGGGTTTTGAAAGCAAGTAATTTCCTAAATGGGCTACTCAAAGGAATAAAATCTATTACACTAATTAAAGAAAAGAAAAAATTTGTTTTTCATACCTTTTTTATATGGGCAATGTACGTGGGTATTTTTTGGGTAACTAAATACAGTATTTCTGAAACAGTTGATTTAGGCCTTGGTGCTATATTAGTTGCGTTTATAGTTGGTTCATTTTCTATCTCCATAACTAGTGGCGGCTTAGGGGTTTACCCTGTTGCTATTGCTGCTATTTTAGAAATTTACGGCATTGATAAGCAAGCTGGTGAAGCATTAGGTTGGATTTTATGGGCCGCACAAACCTCAATTATGTTGGTACTTGGACTATTTTCTGTTATTCTTCTCCCCTTTTTAAATAGGGATAAAATTTTTAATTAAATTTGCTATTCATTTAATTTTAAATCACCAAATAGCTTGATTATGAAAAAATTGGTATTATGCGTGCTTTTTTTACTTTTTAATTATCAATTAATACCTGCGCAAACAGAATATACTACAATCCCTTCAACTATAATGCAGGAAGACAGAAGGATTAAAATTCAGCTTCCTAGGAGCTATAACCAGGAAAAAAAAAAAAAATATCCAATTTTTTTAGTCCTAGATGGTGAATATCTTTTTGAGCCATTTGCTGGAATGATTGATTATTTAAGTTATTGGGAAGAAATTCCCGAAGCAATAGTTGTAGGTGTTTTGCAGCAACCCAATAGAAATCAAGAGATGGAGGTAGACGAAGAAACCTTTTTGCCTTATGCAAGAGGAGAAGATTTCTTTGACTTTTTAGAGCTTGAACTTTTACCTTACCTATCTGATAATTACCGCACATCACTACTTTCTTTTATAGCTGGACACAATCTCTCTGCCAACTTTGCTAATTTTTTTGTTTTTAGAAAAGATCTTGTTTTTCAAGGATATATTAATTTAAGTCCAAGGTATACTCCAGAAATGCAAACTCGCATAAAGAAATCATTACGAAGAAGCAATGATAAAATTTGGTATTATTTATCCAACGGTACAGAAGAGAGTTCTGATGCTAAAAAAGAGATAAAAGATGTAGTAAGAGATCTAAACTCCCTAAATAATGAAAAGCTAAGCTTTATGTACGATGAAATAAATAATGCTACACATTATACAATGGTTGCCCATGCAATCCCCAACTCGCTTAAATTTATTTTTTCTAGCTACCGCCCTATAACCCCCAATGAATATGAAGATAAATTACTTGTAGTAGCCAACCCTGTACAATACTTAGAAGACAAATACATGGAAGTAGAGGAGTTTTTTAATATGTCTTTTGATTATCGAATTAATGACATTATGTTTGTTTCTCAAGCTATTGAAGAAACTAAGAACTGGGAGCTCTATAAGGATTTAAGCAAAATTGCTAAAAAACAACACCCTGATACGTTACTCGAAAGCTACTTTCTTGCAAGGTATTACCAAGAAATTGGCGAACCCAAAAAAGCAATGGGCCACTATCAAGATGCCTACGGATATGATGAAGTAGGAGGTCTAACCAAGGATTTGATGTTATTACGTGCCGATGAAATTAAAGAGGTTTTTGGATTTTAACTATGGCGAAAACTAAAACTGCTTTTTTTTGTCAAAACTGTGGAGCACAATACGCTAAATGGCAAGGACAATGTAATTCATGCAAAGAATGGAATACTTTAGTGGAAGAAATTATTGACAAAGAACCCATTAAGTCGTGGGAAGCTAGTACTAAACATTCAAAAAAAATTGCTAAACCCCAAAAAATTCAAGAAATAGAAGTCACTGAAGAAATTCGGTTAAAGACTTTTGATGAAGAATTTAATCGGGTTTTAGGTGGTGGAATTGTTCCAGGCTCATTAACTTTACTTGGCGGTGAACCTGGTATAGGTAAAAGTACCTTATTACTTCAAATAACTCTTAAACTGCCCTACAAGACACTATACGTTTCAGGCGAAGAAAGCCTACAGCAAATAAAAATGAGGGCAGATAGAATTAATAATCAGCAGGCCAATTGTTTTATACTCTCTGAAACTGGAACAGAAAATATATTTCAACAAATTAAAGCTACATCACCAGAAATAGTGGTGATTGATTCTATACAAACCTTGCATACTTCACATATTGAAAGCTCATCAGGTAGTGTTTCTCAAATTAGAGAATGCACTTCCGAATTAATTCAATTTGCAAAATCTTCTCAAATACCTGTCATTTTAATAGGCCATATCAACAAAGAAGGAAGCATAGCAGGTCCAAAAGTATTGGAGCATATGGTAGATACTGTCTTACAATTTGAAGGCGACAGAAAACATGTATATAGAATTCTTCGTGCTCATAAAAACAGGTTTGGATCAACGCATGAACTTGGCATATATGAAATGTACGCTAGCGGTTTGCGTGAAGTAAGCAATCCTTCCGAAATTCTTATTTCAAAAAATGCGGAAGATCTTAGTGGAACTGCAGTAGCAGCAACTATAGAAGGAATTAGGCCTTTGATGATAGAAATTCAAGCCTTAGTAAGTTCTGCAGTATATGGCACTCCGCAGCGCTCTGCTACTGGCTATAATGCAAAACGTTTAAATATGCTTTTAGCTGTTTTAGAAAAAAGAGCAGGATTTAAACTAGGAACTAAAGATGTTTTTTTAAATATTACAGGCGGGATAAGTGTTGATGATCCCGCAATAGACTTGGCAGTTATTGCAGCTATTTTATCCTCTAATGAGGACGAACCCATACCAAACCATATTTGTTTTGCTGCTGAAATTGGACTGGCTGGCGAAATTAGACCTGTTAGTAAAGCTGAACAACGAATTATTGAAGCTGAAAAGCTTGGTTTTACAACTATTGTAATTAGCAAAGATTCTAAAATCCCGAAAAAAGACTTTAAAATTCAAATCAAAAGAATTGGTAAGATTGAAGATGTAGTAGATTTCCTTTTTTAATTACTTGCTAGGCTTTCTTCAGCTTAATTACTGTGATTTCTGGCCACATGCCTACCCTCCCTGGATAAGCTAAAAAACCAAAACCTCTGTTCACATGCAAGAACCTGTTATTTTCCTTGTATACCCCAGCCCATTGTGGATACCTAAATTGTACTGGAGACCATTTCAACCATCCAGGAATCTCAATCCCAAATTGCATGCCATGAGTATGCCCACTAAGGGTAAGCTGAAAGTTTTTAGGGTGATTTTTAATGATTTCATCCCAATGAGAAGGGTCATGTGAAAGTAAAATTTTAAAGTCAGATGAAATTAAATATTGAGACGCTTTATCAATTTCACCTTTTTGTTGAAAACCCCCTTTTCCCCAGTTTTCTACACCAACAAGGTGAATTTTTTGATTATCTTTTTCTAAACTTATACTCTCATCCAATAATAAACGCCATCCCATTTCTTTTTGGATTTCTTTTAAACGTTTAAAGTTTCTTTTCTTTTCAGTTTTTGAGTTCCATGAATAATAATCGCCATAATCATGGTTCCCTAAAACTGAATAAACGCCATTTCTTGCTTTAATATTTTTAAATACAGATTTCCACCCCTCCATTTCTTGTGAAGTATTATTTACCAAATCGCCTGTAAACAAGACCACATCGCTGGACTGTTGATTAATTAAATCTATTCCGTACTTAACTTTTTCTTCATTATCAAAACTCCCACTATGGATATCTGAAATCTGAGTCAATGTAAATCCATCAAATGCTGAAGGTAAATCTTCAAAAGCTAATTCATATTTCAAAACTTTATAATTGTACTTCCCTTTATACATTCCATACAACAAACTCAAAAATGGGATTGCTCCAACACCTAAGGCAATTTGACTTATAAATTTTCTTCTAGCAGGTAAGTTAAACTTTGCGTTAGTAGTTGTAGATAAATTAAAAAGCGCTTGAAAAAACCGAATGATATCTTCTAGGAACATGCCAAAAACAAGTACAAGTTTTAGACTCATTAAACTCAAAAAAAATCCTATAGAATAGGCTCTAATTCCTGTAAAAGTACCCCCTTCAGCAGGTTTATTAAAACCGTAAATCATAATTCCAATAACCGCTACACTTAATAAAATATATCCTGCAACTAGGTATTTTGATTTGACTAAAGTCCTAAGCGCTTGATAGGCATATACTTCTAAAGCGATATAAATGATTAGCGGGATAATCCAACGCATATTTTTTTGGACAAATATAAATCTGGCCTCAGCTAAATATAGGTTATTTAGCTAAAATTTAAGTCCGAAAGAATGTTATTAAGCTTGCTAATAAAACTAACTAACCTTGAGGCTTAGAAACATCTAATTTTAAAGCTAACTCTTTTAGCTGTTCTTGATCAATATTAGCTGGGGCATCAATCATGACGTCTCTTCCCGAGTTATTTTTTGGGAATGCGATATAATCTCGAATACTTTCCTGTCCTCCTAAAATAGCTACTAATCGATCAAATCCAAAGGCAATTCCACCGTGTGGTGGCGCTCCATACTGGAAGGCATCCATTAAAAAGCCAAATTGTGCTTGAGCTTCTTCAGGGGTAAATCCTAAGTAATCAAACATCATGGCCTGTGTTTTTTGGTCATGAATACGAATAGAACCTCCACCAATTTCATTTCCATTTAAGACTAAATCATAGGCATTTGCTCTCACCTTTCCTCGGGCAGTAGCCAATAAGGCTATATCTTCTTTTTTAGGCGAAGTGAATGGATGATGCATAGCATGAAAACGTTCAGTTTCTTCATCCCATTCTAAAAGAGGAAAATCAACTACCCATAAAGGAGCAAACTCATTGGGTTTTCTAAAACCTAATTGTTCAGCTAATTCCATTCGTAAAGCAGAAAGTTGGGCTCTGGTTTTGTTGGCCTCACCAGATAGCACGCAAATTAAGTCGCCAGGCTTAGCGTTGGTCTTTTCTGCCCAAGCTCGTAAATCATCTTGGTTGTAAAATTTATCTACCGAAGATTTATAGCTCCCGTCCTCGTTACACTTTACATAAACCATTCCTTTAGCTCCTACTTGAGGTCGTTGTACCCATTTAATTAGTTGATCTATTTCCTTTCTACTTTTTGAAGCCCCCCCAGGAACAGCAATTCCAACAACCAATTCTGCTTCATTAAATACCTTAAAATCTTTGTGCTGACTAAGCTCATTTAATTCGCCAAACTTCATCCCAAACCTAATATCAGGTTTGTCGTTTCCGTAGGTTTTCATTGCTTCATCGTAGGTCATTCTCGGGAAATGATTCACTTCAACGCCATTAATTTGCTTCAATAAATGTTTAGTAAGACCTTCAAATGTCTGTAAAATATCTTCTTGTTCAACAAAAGCCATTTCACAGTCAATTTGAGTAAACTCAGGCTGTCTATCGGCCCTTAAATCTTCATCTCTAAAACATTTTACCAGCTGAAAATACTTATCCATTCCACCTACCATTAAGAGTTGTTTGAAGGTTTGTGGCGATTGTGGTAAAGCGTAAAATTGCCCTTCGTTCATTCTACTTGGTACTACAAAATCTCGCGCACCTTCGGGCGTAGATTTAATGAGATAGGGTGTTTCTACTTCAATAAATTCCTGTTCGGTGAGGTAGTTTCTAATTGCTGAAGCAACTTTACTTCTAAAAATAAGTTTGTTTTTTACCGGATTTCTTCGAATATCTAAGTAACGGTACTTCATTCGTAAATCTTCACCCCCGTCGGTTTTGTCTTCTATGGTAAAAGGAGGGTTTTTAGCTTCATTTAAAATAACTAAATCTTCTACTAAAACTTCAATTTCACCAGTTGGGATAGAGGCGTTTTTAGATTCGCGTTCAATTACTTTACCCTTTACTTGAATAACAAATTCTCGATGAAGCTTACGGGCTTTTTCCATAATTTTTTCAGCCGTTCTTTCTGCATCAAAAACTAATTGAGTAATGCCGTAGCGATCTCTTAAATCTACCCAAACAATAAAACCTTTATCCCTAGACTTTTGAACCCACCCTGACAGTGTTACTTGTTGATTGATATGTGAAGCTCTTAATTCTCCATTGGTATGACTTCTGTACATGAAAACTTATTTTGAAAGCGCAAAAATAGTAAGATATAACTTCTTTTTTGTGTTTTTATTGAAATAAATCAAATTGCCTAGCGTGATCTTAGACAACTAAGTAAATATATAATTCAAGAATTAACTAAAACTAATAGTATTGCTTTTAAACATTTTGTTATTAATTGTTAATTATTCAATATAACAAACATATTCATTATCATTTTTAATTTTTTTAATAAATAATCATAATTATAAATATAAATTTAGCAATGTTAAACCAAATAATCAAAAATTGCTATGTTTGAATTAGGAAATGCGACCTTTGAAAATTACATTGGTCAAGAACAAGGATTTAGTGAGATGGCATATCAAATGGTAGCTCACGTTTTAACTCTTGGCTATGCAGTAATGCTAGCGGGGTTATTTTATTTTATACTAACAATTAAAACTGTTGCACCGAAGTATAGGACTTCTTCAGTTTTATCAGTTGTAGTAATGGTATCTGCATTCTTATTGTTATATGCACAAGCCAATAATTGGACAGATAGCTTTGTATTTGATGCAGAAAAAGGTTTGTATTTTTTAGGCGCTGATGCAGATTTATTTAATAATGGGTATAGATACCTCAATTGGTTAATTGATGTGCCTATGTTATTATTCCAAATTTTATTTGTAGTAACCTTAACTAAATCAAAATTTAGTAGTATAAGAAATCAATTTTGGTTTTCAGGAGCTATGATGATTATTACAGGTTACATTGGTCAATTTTACGAAGTAACAGATTTAACCGCCTTTTTTGTGTGGGGTGCTATATCTACTGCTTTCTTTTTCCATATTTTATTTTTAATGAATAAAGTAATTAAAGAAGGTAAGGAAGGAATTCCTGAAAAAGCTCAAAAAACATTACAAGGTATATGGGTACTATTTCTGGTATCCTGGTTTTTATACCCAGGCGCTTATTTAATGCCACACCTAATTGGTATTGAAGGAGGCTTCTTCAATGAGTCTGGAGTTGTTGGAAGACAAATGACTTATACAATTGCCGATGTTTCTTCAAAAGTAATCTATGGTATTTTACTTACTCAAGTTGCTCAAATATTGAGTAAACATGAAGGTTATAAGGAAGAAATTTAAAATATGTAACTTTAATAATAAAGCCGCCTTACTTAAAATAAGGCGGCTTTTGCTATTTAACACTATCTTAAAGACTGATTCCCTTGATCCATTTTATTAGCACCAGACCTTACCAACGACTGAATAAATGACAATAAAACACTAAATAATAAAGCCCACCAAAAGCCATTTACTAGCATATAATAGCATCTATCAATTGAAATTACCGCATTAAATGTCCTTTTTTCTTTTCAACACTTTTAAAGCTTTTTCAACTATAGCTGAAGAATTAAGACCATACTTTTCAAAAAGTTGATCAGGTGTTCCGCTTTCCCCAAAGGTGTCTTGAGTAGCCACAAATTCCTGTGGAGCTGGATTATTCATTGCAAGTGTACGCGCAACACTTTCTCCTAATCCTCCTAAATAATTATGCTCTTCAGCAGTTACTACAGCTCCTGTTTTAGCAACAGAAGCTAAAACAGCTTTTTCATCTAATGGTTTGATGGTGTGTATATTAATTACTTCTGCGCTTATACCTTTTTCTGCTAAAACCTGCGCAGCTTGTACAGCTTCCCATACAAGATGTCCAGTAGCTATGATAGTAACATCATTTCCCTCGTACAATTGAACTGCTTTACCTATTTCAAAAGTTTGGTTCTCAGGTGTAAAGTTAGCTACTTTTGGTCTTCCAAAACGCAAGTATACTGGACCATTGTAATCTGCAATAGCCAAGGTAGCTGCTTTGGTTTGATTATAATCACATGTATTAATTACTGTCATACCTGGTAGCATTTTCATCAAACCAATATCTTCGAGAATTTGGTGAGTTGCACCATCTTCACCCAAAGTTACTCCTGAATGACTAGCGCAAATTTTAACATTTTTACCAGAATACGCAACGGATTGTCTAATTTGATCATAAACGCGACCAGTTGCAAAATTTGCAAAGGTACCTGCAAATGGAATTTTTCCACCAATGGTTAAACCAGCAGAAATCCCTACCATGTTAGCTTCTGCAATCCCAACTTGAAAGAAACGTTCTGGGTTTTCATCAATAAAATCTTGCATTTTTAGTGACCCTACAAGATCTGCACAAAGTGCAACCACATTTGGATGTGTTCTTCCAAGCTCTGTAAGTCCATCCCCAAAACCAGATCTTGTATCTTTTTTTCCTGTATCTATATATTTTTTCATGATAATTTAAAATTATAATTTAATAATCCCCAAGAGTTTCTGGGTTTTGCGACAAAGCTTCTTTAAGTTGCTCATTGCTTGGCGCTTTGCCATGCCATGCATGGGTATGCATCATAAAGTCAACTCCATTACCCATCACTGTTTTCAACAAAACACAAATGGGTTTACCTTGACCTGTTTTGGATTTGGCTAGTTGAAGCCCTTTAATAATATGCTCAATGTTATTTCCTTCTTCTATTTCTACAACTTCCCAGCCAAAGGCCTCAAATTTTAGCTTAAGGTCTCCTAAAGGTAAAACCTGATCTGTGCTTCCATCTATCTGCTGACCATTATAATCTACAGTTGCTATTAGATTATCTACTTTTTTACCAGCAGCATACATGATAGCTTCCCAATTTTGTCCTTCTTGAAGCTCTCCATCTCCGTGCAAGGAATATACAAGGTGCTTGTCTTTATTAAGCTTTTTAGCTTGAGCTGCTCCAAGGGCTACAGACATTCCTTGACCTAAAGAACCAGAAGCAATTCTAACACCTGGCAAACCCTCATGCGTAGTTGGATGTCCTTGTAGCCTTGAATCTATAAGCCTAAATGTATTCAGTTCTTCTACTGGAAAATAGCCAGATCTTGCTAAAACACTATAATATACTGGAGAAATATGACCATTAGATAAGAAAAATAAATCTTCATTTTTACCATCCATATCAAAGTTTGGGTTATGCTCCATTACTTCCTTATACAAAACTGTAAAAAACTCTGCACAACCTAAAGAACCTCCTGGATGCCCAGAATTAACTTTATGTACCTGTCTTAAAATGTCTCTTCTAACTTGTGTAGTAAAATCTTCTAATTCTTGTAATTTCATAATTTATAGTATTAAATGAAAGATTTTGCATCTTCTAAAAATTTGGCTAATCCGCTATCGGTTAATGGGTGCTTTAATAGTCCATCAATAGAGGATAATGGTCCTGTCATAACATCTGCACCAAGTTTTGCACAGTTGATTACATGCATTGTGTGTCTTATAGAAGCTGCTAAAATTTGTGTTTCAAATTCATAATTATCATAAATAAGTCGTATTTCTTCAATTAAATTTAAACCGTCTGTAGAAATGTCATCTAAACGACCCAAAAATGGGGAAACATATGTTGCACCTGCTTTAGCTGCTAAAAGGGCTTGACCAGCAGAAAATACCAAAGTACAATTGGTTTTTATACCTTTACTTGTGAAGTACTTAATGGCCTTTACTCCTTCCTTAATCATAGGAACTTTAACAACAATTTGGTCGTGGAGCTTTGCAAGCTCAGTACCTTCCTCAACAATACCATCAAAATCTGTAGCAACTACTTCTGCTGAAACGTCTCCATCTACAATGTTACAAATATCAAGATAATGCTGAAGTATATTTTTCCTCCCTGTAATACCTTCTTTAGCCATTAAAGATGGGTTAGTTGTAACACCATCCAGGACACCAAGGTCTTGAGCTTCTCGAATTTGATTTAAATTTGCTGTGTCAATAAAAAATTTCATAAGTCTTATTAATTTTTGGGTTTAATTTAATGTGATTTGAAATGGTACTGCTGTAAGCATTTCCATATTGTATAGATTAGCATCTTTAGGATTATTGGCCCAAGCATAACGAACAACTTTTGGTTGTGCTATATCTGGATGATGAATCTTCAATAGATTATTTTTAAGTATTTCAGCTTCAGCCGTATAAAAATTAATTCCATCCTCAGAGACAACAAATCCAGTTGGTTTTCCATGAAGTACTTTCCAGCCGTTGGCTACATGCTCAAAAGCTATTATTACCTTTGTACCTTCTAATTTTGCAGATTTTGGTTGAGGTCCAGCAGATATTAGCTCTTCATTATAAACTATTCTTCTTGCTTCTAAAGCCAGTCTATCTCCCACTGTTTTTTTGTTTAAAGGATGAATGTCATTCCACTCTCCTATATCTATGGTCACTACCATACCTGTACGGGGTAAAGAATTATTAACTTTACGCTGTACTTCTCTCAATTCTGCCCAATTACTTTCTTGTGGGCCTGTAGTTTCTTCCATAAAATTACTTAATTGAACATATAAAAAAGGGAGATTAGGCGCTCTCCATTTGTCTCTCCATGATGTAATGAGTTTTGGAAAGGTTTTGGAATATAACTCAGGATTACCCGTATCAGATTCACCTTGATACCAAAGTACAGCTTTGATTTTAAATCGGGTTAAAGGAGCTATCATTGCGTTGAACAATCCAGAAGGTTTCCATTTTATAAAGGTTTGACTTGGCGTATCAGACAATAAGGCTCCTTGCTTGTATTTCCACTGACCATTTAACTGTAGAGTATCTTTATCTAAAATTAACTGGTAAGGCTTATCCTTTACAAACCCAGCTTGTCCACCATTATTAATCAACCTCACAACAATTTCATTTTCACCCTGTTTCAATATGTTGCTCTGAAAATCATATGTTCTTGGTGGATATTGATAAGAAGTTCCTCCAACATTATATCCATTAATATAAGTTTGGTCCACATCTACTAGTCTACCTAGTTTTAATCTAGACGTTCTCTCTAATGGCAATTCAGATAACTCAACACGCTTTGAAAACCAAACCACCCCAGCTTGTTTTTTAAAAATTTCAGCTGAAATTTCCTCTGGTAGTGCTATATTATTCCAAGCATCTTTTTTATTAGTAGGCATATACCAATGTTCTCTCATCCCGATGTCCTTATCATCCAACATAGAATACCAAGACTGTATGGATTTTATTTCTGAATTTGTTATTGAATCTATTAAATCATCATTTTTCCACTTAAGATGTTCTTCATATAATTCTGAAAAATCTTTTAGACTTTCTGTATCTAACCAAGATGCTAAAGGTGATCCACCCACTGCTGCATTTATAATTCCAACAGGCACTTTAGGCTTCTGTTGAATGGCTTTTGCAAAAAAATAGGCTACTCCAGAAAACTCAGAAATAGTCTCAGGTGTTACTGCATCCCACTTACCACCTTCTAAATCTGAACATTCTGTGTTGAAATCAAACTTATCTGGCACTATGAATTGTCTAATATTTGGATGATTTGCACTAACAAGTTCCTCTGAATATGCGTCTTCCAACCTACCCATAGGTAACTCCATATTAGATTGACCAGAGCAAAGGTAAACATCACCAAACCAAATATTTTCTAATGTTATAGTATTTTTGCCCAAAAAATCTATACGATATGGCCCGCCTGCATCTTCGGCCTGTAACTGGATCTCCCAATCTCCATTTCCATTAGCTGTAGTATGGTAGCTTTTATCCTTAAATAAAACTTGCACTTCCTCATTTGCAGAGGCCCATCCATACAAAGTAAAATCAACATCGCGTTGAAGAATGGCATTATTGGACAAAAGTCTTGGGAGTTTAATCTGACCATTTGCAAAAAAATGAACGGCTAAAATTAAAAAGAGGGTGATATTAAGCGATCTCAGATGTTTCATTTAAAATTCAAAATTAAATCCCTTTTTAGTTAGTTGATGATAAGTTGATTCATCAAAGCTGTAGAGTTTTGCAGCTCGATGAGAAACCCCTTCTTGCTTATCTCCATTTTCTTTGAGTAGTTTCATTTTTAAGAATTTTCTTCTAAAGTTACTTTTATCCACTTCAATGTCAAGAATTTGTTGATAAAGCTCCATAAGTTGTAACAACGTAAATTTGTCTGGAAGTAAATTAAAACCAGTAGGCGCTCTTTTCACTTTCTCTTGTAGATGCTTTAAGCTAGCTTCAAATATCTCATTATGATCATAAATTAAATTTTGCATTTCATTTACTTTCACCCATTTTGCCTCTGAAGCAGTAAAGCCAGCTTTTATGTCAAAGTTTTCTGAATTTATAAGTGCATAGTAGCCTATTGTTATTACCCTACCAAGAGGAAATCGATTAGGGTCTCCAAAAGCTTTTACTTGCTCAAGATATATATCTTTTAACCCTGTTAAGTTTTCTAAGAGTCTGTTGGCAGCATCATCTATGTGTTCATCATACTCAATCCATCCACCTGGAAGCCCCCATTCACCTTTACGTATTCCTTCTCCATGCTGTACAAGAAGAACTTTAAATTCTCCTTTTTCAAAACTGAATATGCAACAATCAATAGTTATTGAATCCATTACTTCAGACTTTTTTAATTCACTAGGGCTCTTTGATATTAAATACTTGCTTTTTTTCATATTGAAAGTTTATTTATCTGTAGGTTCTCAATATAATGAAATTTATTGAACAGATAAATTGTAACTTTAGGTTGCTAATATAAAATAAATAACTATACTTGTAGTCAAATAAACCATAAGTAATTTTTAAATGTCAGAATTTAATAAAAAAGGAGTTGTTTTAATTACTACAATAGCTAGTTTAGGCGGACTACTTTTCGGATATGATACTGCTGTAATTTCAGGAGCAGTAGGAGCTTTGGAAGATTATTTTATTGGTGCATTACAGAATGATTTAGAACTTGCATCTAATGCTATTTTCCAATTTAAAATAATTATTACCTTTTGTGTTAGTGCTATTGTTTTTTTATTTAGCTCATTTCTATTTAAATTTCTTAACAAGTCTAAAGCTATATCCTTAGTTAGTATTTTTGTAATTGTAGTAGGATTTATATATTACTATCAGTTTCTAAACTTACCAGGAGTACTAACCGAAAATCTAAAAAATTCTATTTTAGGCTTTATGGTAAGTAGCGCATTAGTAGGTTGTATAATTGGTGCTGCATTAGGTGATCGAGTATCCAATTCTGTTGGTAGGCGAAATGGGCTATCTATAGCCGCTATATTATTTATCTTATCGGCTTTAGGTTCTGCATATCCAGATAGAATGAATATTTTCTTTGGGGACTCATTATCAGCATTTATTATTTACAGGATTGTAGGAGGAATGGGGGTTGGACTAGCCAGTATGCTAGCGCCTCTTTACATTGCTGAAATGGCTCCTTCAAAAATAAGAGGTAGACTTGTAAGCTTTTACCAATTAGCAATTGTAAGTGGAATGATGGTGGTGTATTTTGTTAATTATTTTATTGTTCAGGGGCAAACAGAAGTCTGGATTAATAATATTGGTTGGAGATACATGTTCCTTTCTGAAGGGATTCCTGCTAGCATATTTTTTATTGCTTTACTTTTAGTTCCTAAAACTCCAAGGTTTCAAGTATTGAAAGGAAAGGAGGAAAATGCTCTTGAAATACTTTCACAAATCAATGGAAAACAAAAAGCTGCTCATGTACTAGAAGAAATCAAATCATCTTTTAAAAAGAAAAAAACTCACTGGCTATACTACGGTGGCTCAGTAGTAATAATTGGATTATTGCTTTCTTTATTTCAACAATTTGTTGGTATTAATGTAGTACTCTACTATGCCCCTGAAATTTTTAAAGGGATGGGAATGAAAACAGATGCTTCTATGCTCCAAACCATAATAGTTGGTGCGATAAACATGATTTTTACAGTTATAGCCATATCAACTGTTGATAAATTTGGAAGAAAAAAATTATTAATAATTGGTAGTGTGATTATGTCTTTTAGCATGATAGGTTTAGGGGTAACCCTATACTTACAAATTAAAGGAATTTTAGCACTGCTTTTTATGCTTCTCTACATTGCTGCATTTGCGGTTTCATGGGGACCTGTAGTCTGGGTGCTTCTCTCAGAAATTTTCCCCAACTCAATTAAAGGTGTAATGGCTGTTGCTGTAGCTATTCAATGGCTTGCAAATTTATTAGTATCTTGGACTTTTCCAATGCTAAATAACAACTCTACTTTAATAGAACTATTTAATAATGGTTTTCCTTATTGGGTTTATGGTTTTATGGCTATCTTATCTGGTGTTTTTGTTTGGAAATTTGTACCCGAAACAAAGGAAAAAACCTTAGAGGAAATGGAAGTTATCTGGACATCTAAAAAAGTTTAATTTAGTAAAAATTTTATATGTTATTTTTAGGAATTGATTTAGGAAGTTCATCTTTAAAATTAAGCATTTACGATGCTGAAAAAGGAATCACTTTAGCCAATGTTAAGGTACCTGAGTTTGAAATGAAGATAAATGCTCCACAGTTTGGCTGGGCTGAACAAAATCCAGAAGATTGGTGGGAGAATGTAAAAACAGGTATTCATCTCTTAAAAAACAACAAAAAAATTGATCTTGAAAAAGTTTGTGGAATTGGTATAGCCTATCAAATGCATGGACTAGTTTTAACAGACAATCAATTGAACCCCGTACGACCTTCCATTATATGGTGCGATAGTAGAGCCGTAAATATTGGCAATGAAGCAGAAAAATCCATTGGTGTTGAAATCAGTCAAAATAAAATATTGGGAAGTCCTGGAAATTTTACAGCTTCAAAACTAAAGTGGGTAAAAAATAATGAACCAGAAGTTTTTAAAAAAGCTTCTTATATGATGCTGCCGGGAGATTACATAGCTGCAAAACTTACAGAGAAAGCTCAAATAAGCACATCTGGTCTATCGGAAGCTGCGCTTTGGGATTTCTCTGATGGAAAACTTGCTACCGAAGTTTTAGAAAAAATGAATCTTCCAGAAAGCTACATCCCTGAAATTGTTCCTTCCTTTGGAAATCATGCAACAATTTCTCCTAAAATTGCTTCAGAATTAGGCTTGAATAAAAATGCTCAAATTAATTATAGAGCTGGAGATCAACCTAATAACGCCTTTTCTCTTAATGCTTTAAAATCTGGAGACATTGCAACAACAGCGGGAACATCTGCTGTGATGTATGCTGTAAGTTCTGAAAACACATTTGATAAAAAAAATCGAGTGAATACTTTTTTACACGTAAACAATACTCCAAAGAATAAACATAATGGCGTAATGTTGTGTATTAATGGCTCAGGAATTCTCTACCAATGGTTAAGGAAAATGATTTCTGTTAGTAGGGATGAGCTGGTTTCTTATGAAGTTTTAAATAATGAAGCTAGTCTAGTAAAACCTGGTAGTGAAGGGTTGAGGTTTTACCCTTTTGGAAATGGGGTAGAACGCATTTTCAACAATAAAGAAGTAAACTCAGGAATTGAAAATTTAAACTATAATATTCATCAACCTTCACACGTAATAAGGTCTGCATGTGAAGGTATTGTATTTGCTATGAACTACGGTTTTGAAGTAATGCAATCAATTGGGATTCAAGGAAAAGTAGTTAGAGCTGGTAAAGACAATTTATTTTTGAGTCCCGTTTTTAGAGAAATATTTGTCAATACAACTCAAACTACATTAGAACTCTACAATACTTCTGGTTCAGAAGGAGCCGCTAGAGGAGCTGCAGTAGGGTTTGGATATTACAAAAAAACAGAAGATGCATTTAAAAGTCTAAAGTGTATTGAAAGACTTGAACCAAGTAAAGAATTAAGTCTTCAATATCAAGATATATATAAAAAGTGGAAACAAAATATTAAAATTAAAGCTTAACATTATGAGTAATAACATTTTTTTCAAAGGAATAGATAAGATTAAGTATGAAGGTAAAGAAAGTGATAACCCTTTAGCCTTTAAATGGTATGATGAAAATAAAATAGTGGCTGGTAAAACCTTAAAAGAGCATATGAGATTTGCTATCGCATATTGGCACACTTTTAATAACAAGGGTGGCGATCCTTTTGGAGCTGATACAGAGACTTTTGAGTGGGATAAAAGAACAGATGTTATAGATAGAGCAAAAGACAAGATGGATGCTGCATTTGAGTTTACAAGTAAATTAGGCGTACCTTACTATTGTTTTCATGACATAGATGTTGTGGATGATTGTACCTCTCTTTCAGAATTTGAGAAAAGAATGCAAACCATGACGAACTATGCAAAAGAAAAGCAAAAAGATTCTGGAATAAAACTTCTTTGGGGAACATCAAATTTATTTAGCCACCCAAGATATATGAACGGTGCCTCCACTAATCCAAATTTTGATGTTGTTGCAAGAGCCTGTGCTCAAGCAAAAATTGCTATTGATGCCACGACAGAGTTAGGAGGTGAAAACTATGTATTCTGGGGAGGCCGTGAAGGCTATATGAGCTTGTTGAATACGGATATGAAACGTGAGCAAGATCACTTGGCCCAATTTTTAACCATCTGTAGAGATTATGCTAGAAAAAATGGTTTTAAAGGTAATTTTCTTATTGAACCTAAACCTATGGAACCTACAAAGCATCAGTACGATTATGATACTGCTACTTCTATTGGTTTCCTTAAAAACTATGGACTAGAAAAAGACTTTAAAATTAATATTGAAGTAAATCACGCAACATTAGCTGGGCATACTTTTCAGCATGAACTACAAACAGCAGTTGACGCAGGAATGCTTGGTAGTATTGATGCCAACAGAGGCGATTATCAAAATGGCTGGGATACCGATCAATTCCCAATTGATGTTTTTGAAATTACAGAAGCCATGCTTGTTATCTTAGAAGGAGGGGGAATTCAAGGTGGCGGTATAAATTTTGACGCTAAGGTAAGAAGAAATTCTACTGATTTAGAAGATAAATTTATCGCCCATATCTCAGGGATGGACGTGTTTGCAAGAGGACTTATTGCAGCAGACAATATTTTGCAAAATACCAATTACAAAAAGCTAAGAAAAGAGCGATATGCGTCTTTTGATAGCGGAAACGGTGCTAAATTTGAAAATGGAAATTTGAGCCTTGAAGAGTTTTCTAAAATTGCTAAAAAACACGGCGAACCAAAACAAATAAGTGGTAAGCAAGAGTTGTACGAACAAATTATCTCAAATTCGTTCTAAACCTTTAGAATTAGTTCTTATAAAAACCATGCAATTGTAATAATTGTGTGGTTTTTGGTTTAAAACCACTTTACTAAGTTTGAAACTTCGCACTACAAATCAAACTACAAATATTAAGCCTAAAAACAATCCTATGTATAATAAAGTAAACTACTAAATATAATTGAAACTAAAGGTCCTCTCCTAGCCCTGATTGCAGCGGCATCCTTATGCAGGCTTTGGTAGGTTTTGTAAGTGAAGCGGGGCGACCAACAGAAGCCACGATGTGCTTTTACAAAACCACCAAAAGCCCAAGAAGATATAGCGGAAAGCGGGTTTAAGCTCCAAAAAAAAAATGCAACGGCCTTGGTGCTCCAATAAAAGTTAGTGTATTTGAATACTAATTGATTTACTTCTTCTTAGTTTGCAAATTTTCTATGACATAATTTCCAACTTTAAGACCTTGTTCGTAGCCTTCTTCTATGGCCATTCTGTAGTGAATACCTCCATAAAGTCGGGATATGGCAGCTTCTTCTGAGGCTTGAAAAAAGGACTTAAACTCTCTAGCGGGAAGTCCATATTCTATCTCGGTGGTGTCTATGAAATCGAAATTTTCTCCAAATATATCTGTAAGTGTAACAGCCGCAGCTGCTGAGATAACAGAGTGCCCACTGGTATATTCTGGAAATGGCGGGGTTTGAAGTAATGGTTTCCAATCTCGATCTATATATTCGTTGATTAATGTTTCTGGGCGGACTACAATGGTGTTCCATTTTTCATCCCAACAGCTTATAAACCCATCAAACAAGGCAATGGATACATTGGTGAATGCATCTACGGTTTCTGCAAAGTTGAAATTTGCCTTATGTGTGGCTATTCCTGTGATGCCAATCCAATGCCCTCCTGGCGTGATTTTTTTATCGGCATACATAATATGACCTTCTTGTATAGCAACATAGGGGTTACAATCCCAAAACTTGGCTATGTCTACTCCTTTTGAGTTTTGACTCCCGCCTACTTCGTAAGCTTCACGTAATTCGGCCATAAATAGCGAGTCTTCTTCTAAGCTGAATTCCTTAGGAGGTTTTGGTGGAAACTGATCTGAGGATTCTAAAACCATAGTCCGGATTTTATCCCAATGTGGCTCTATACCTGCCATATAATTGGGAGGTGTAGGCTTCCAAAATTGAGGGCCATCTTTTACTGTGTACTGTGGATAAGACCTGGTTTGCTTATACAAATCGGCATCCATCCACTCCAAAAAATGCGCCGATACTTCTTCTCCATATTGGGTAGAGGCTTTGAGCACTTTATTAGAAAGTCCCCGAGTTTTTAGGGAATCATAGAGCTGATTTTGTTTTTCTATTAACAGCTCTTCTGAATAAATCAAGGATCTGCTTACTTCATAAAAAGCGTGAATTGAAGCTAACTCGTAGTTTATATTTTCGTTGCTGGGTTCTGGAATATCTTTGTAATCTTTTAACTGACCTTCTAAAGTATTGAACACTTCTGGTTGTTGTTTTTGAATGACAGCGTATGAGGCTAGAATTGGATACATATACACACGTGAGGCAGCCGGTGGTGAAAAGATATCGTACACAATGACATCTTGAAGATTCTTCACCGTAGAAGAAAATAATTCTGGATTTTCTAA
>PXFS01000126.1 GCA_003564185.1 Flavobacteriaceae bacterium | reverse complement strand
TACACCAACAAATAGAAACTATATAAAAAGTAATATATACAAAGACAGTGTGTCTATTTGAATAAGCTTCCATCCTAAATTTGGCCAAAATAAAATCCCACCTAACTAAGTGGGATTTTTTAATTTATCAAAATTATAAGAAATTAGCTTGCTAAGGCTTTAGTAAAGTTGTAAAGCACTTTTAAAACTGGATGTTTTCCTTCTTTATAGGGGTTTTGGAATAAATCGTCTAGCTCAAGATTTTTATAACCAGTAATTTTTTCAACAACTTCATCCTCAATTTTTTTATAAGCCATTGACCAATCCTTGAACTGTCGTGTATTAACTTCACCACTGTCTAATAAAATCAGTTGATTGTGCCTCGGGTCAGTTTTAATTTTTTTATAGACTTTTTCTATTTCATCTTCGGGACCTTCAATATACTGTATAAATTTCCCTTGAATGAGTAATAATAATCCAGTAATCGCAAGCCTTTTATTCTTTTCTCTTATTTGAAAAAGAAGCTTTTCAATATCGTCTTCTTTTAAAATTTGAGCTTGATTGCTCATATACGAAACGTATTTTAAATTCATTTTATATGGGTTGGTTGAATTTAATGACAATATATGAATTTTCGATTAAATAAATAAATCACTATTAATTTATTTTACCGACTATTTAACGGTTTCAATTTTTACAACGTTTTTTATTTTATTTAATTTGTTAAAAATAGAATCATGAATTTGATGTTAACTAAACCGATTTGTTTTTTTGATCTTGAAGCAACTGGTACAAATGTAGCAAAAGATCGAATTGTTGAAATTTCGATATTAAAAGTTTATCCTAATGGAAATAAAGAAAGTTTTACTTACAAAGTTAATCCTGAGGTGCCAATTCCAGCTGAGACTTCAAAAATTCACGGTATATATGATGAAGACGTAAAAGATGAGCCAAACTTTAAAGCACTTTCTGGCAAAATTATTCAATTAATTAAAGGAGCTGATTTAGCTGGTTATAATAGTAATAGATTTGATATTCCAATGTTAGCTGAGGAATTACTTAGAGCTGGTCAAGACTTTGATTTTTCAAGCACTAATGCTGTGGATGTTCAAACCATATTTCATAAAAAAGAAAAAAGAACGCTAGAAGCAGCTTATAAATTTTATTGTGATAAGGATTTAGTTGATGCACATAGTGCAGAAGCAGATACCCTTGCAACTTATGAAGTATTAGAGGGTCAATTAGAAAAATATGATGACCTTGAACCAACAATTAAGTGGCTTTCAGAATTTAGTAAATTCTCACATTTTGCAGATTTTGCTGGTTTTATTAAGTATGATGAGGATGGTGCTGAAATATTTTCTTTTGGAAAGCATAAGGGTAAAAAAGTTACAGATGTATTTGAAAAAGAGCCTGGTTATTTTTCTTGGATCCAAAATGCAGATTTTCCATTATACACAAAAAAAGTTTTGACGAGTATTCAACTTAGAAAACTTTCAACAAAGTAAGATTTTAATTTTGCATATTTTCTCACTGATAAAAATGAACCTTAATTGTAATTAATGGTTTAAAAAATAATTGATTATAAAATGAAAATAATTTGTATTGGAAGAAATTATAGTGATCATGTGAATGAATTGAGAAATGAAAAGTCAACTTCACCTGTTATTTTTCTCAAGCCTGATTCAGCTTTATTGCCTAAAAATCAGCCTTTTTTTATTCCCCCTTTTTCAGATGAAATTCACCACGAAGTTGAAATAGTAATTAAAATTAATCGTTTAGGTAAATTTATTCATCAAAAATTTGCACATAAATACTATAATCAAATTGGTATTGGATTAGATATGACTGCTCGAGATTTACAAAAGGATTTAAAAGATAAGGGATTACCTTGGGAGAAATCAAAAGCTTTTGATGGTTCAGCTATAATTGGAAAAAAATGGATAAACAAAGAAGAATTGGACTTGAATAACCTTAATTTTCAATTGTATAATGATGGAAATATAGTTCAAGATGGAAATACTGCTAATATGCTTTGGAAAATAGATGAGTTAATTTCATACGTTTCGAATTACTTTACCCTTAAAATTGGTGATTTAATTTTTACAGGCACTCCAGCCGGAGTTGGGAGAGTAGTACCTGGCAATAGTTTAGAGGCCTTCTTGAACCATGAAAAACTACTTCAACTAAATATTAAGTAATGAAGGCAGAGATTATAACTATTGGAGATGAAATTTTAATTGGACAAATTGTAGATTCAAATTCTGCTTTTTTAGGCAAACAGTTAAATAAAATTGGAATTGATGTAATTCAAATTACCTCAGTTCAAGATGATTCACAACATATTATCCAAGCACTTGAAGATGCAGCTAAACGCGCTAATTTGGTTATCACAACTGGGGGGTTAGGACCAACAAAGGATGATTTAACTAAAAAGACCTTATGTTCATTTTTTGATGATGAATTGGTTTTAGATAAAAAAGTATTAGCTCATATTGAAGAAATTTTTAGAAAATATGTTAGCACACCCATTTTACCTGCTAACCGATCACAAGCCTATTTGCCATCAAAATCTATAGGATTATTTAATCGTTATGGAACTGCACCTGGAATGTGGATAGAAAAAGAAAAGGGGGTGTTTGTTTCTTTGCCTGGTGTGCCTTATGAAATGAAATCATTAATGCGTGATGAAGTCATACCACGATTAAAAGAGCGTTTTAAAACACCATTTATTATACATAAAACTATATTAACCTATGGTCTTGGGGAAAGTGCAATTGCAGACAGAATTGAAGAATGGGAAAATGCATTACCAAAACATTTTAAATTGGCTTATTTACCAAATTTTGGCAGGGTTAGACTTCGACTTTCAACAAGAGGTAACAATGAGGATCAGCTATATAAAGAAATAAATCAGCAGGTAGAAAAGCTACATGATTATATTGGCGACATTATTAAAGGCTACGAAGATGAAATTAGTTTAGAAGAAAATATAGCACAATTATTTTTAAAGAATAATCTTAGTCTAAGTACAGCTGAAAGTTGTACAGGCGGTAAGATTGCCTCAAGATTTTCTGATATTCCTGGTGCTTCTGGTTTTTTAAAAGGAGGGATTGTAAGTTATGCAACTTCAGCAAAATCGGATGCTTTAGGTATTGATCAAAAAATCATTGAAGATTATTCTGTAGTTAGTGCAGAAATTACAGAGGAAATGGCTAGAAAATCACTAAAGCTATTTAAGTCCGATTTGGCTATTGCAACTACTGGTAATGCAGGCCCAACAAAAGGAGATAGTGATGCAGAAATAGGAACTGTCTTTATCGCTTTGGCTGATGATAAACATACAGTCGTTCATTCTTTTAACTTGGGGAATCAGCGAGAGAGAATCACTTACAAAGCAGTTAATAAATCACTTGAACTTATTTATGATTGGATAGTTAGTCGAAACGATATAATTTAATGGATAATCAAATTGTATTTTGATAAAATTTCCCTCCTGAAATAAAGCATTTCATTTTAAAAATAATTCTTTTTTTCTTTGGCTATTTAGGTAAAAAGTAGTTAATTTGCATCCTGTTTTAAAAACATAAAAGTATATAAGATGTCTAAAGTTTGTGAACTTACTGGAAAAAGAGCAATGTCAGGGAATAACGTTTCTCATGCATTAAATAGAACAAGAAGAAAATTTAATGTAAACTTAGTTAAAAAGCGTTTTTACATTCCTGAAGAGGATAAATGGATTACTTTAAAAGTATCTACTTCAGCGTTGAAAAATATCAATAAGAAAGGTATTTCTGCCGTTCTTAAAGAAGCTAGAACAAAAGGATTCTTGAAGAAATAATTAACTGTAGAAATAATAAGTTATGGCAAAAAAAGGAAATAGAGTTCAGGTAATTTTAGAATGTACAGAGCATAAAAACTCTGGTAAGCCTGGAACATCAAGATATATCACAACAAAAAATAAAAGAAATACTCCAGACCGTATTGAGTTAAAGAAATTTAACCCTATTTTGAAGAAAATGACGGTTCATAAAGAGATAAAATAATAAGTTATGGCAAAGAAATCAGTAGCAAGTTTACAGACAGGAAGTAAAAGACTTACAAAAGCTATCAAAATGGTGAAGTCGCCAAAGACTGGTGCTTATACTTTTGTGGAGAGAATTATGAATCCAGAAGACGTTAATGACTTTTTGAAAAAGTAAAAGTTGTATATTTTAAAACACTTAAAAGTCGTTGCATTTCAGCAACGACTTTTTTTATTGTAAATCAACTACTAAATCTACTTTTATTCAATTAATTTAATAAATTTGTAAATAGACTTGTTATAAAATATTACTGAATTACTGGTTCCGTAATAGTGTATTAAATTTTAATCCCTCATAATATGGGTATCTTCAATAAATTATTTTCAAAAAAGGAAAAGCAAAAATTAGACGAAGGTTTAGAAAAAACAAAATCAACTTTTTTTGATAAATTAGGAAAAGCCGTTGCTGGTAAATCAAAAGTTGATGACGATGTCTTAGATGACTTAGAAGAAGTATTGATTTCTAGTGACGTGGGAGTTGCCACAACACTAAAAGTTATTGATCGGATAGAAAGTCGTGTAGCTAAAGATAAATATCTTGGAACTAATGAATTAAATTCTATTCTAAGGGAAGAGATTGCAAGTTTACTAAAAGCCTCAGAAATTGAAAATAAAGCTGCAGAAGTAAGTGATGTAAAGACACCTTATGTAATCATGGTAGTAGGAGTAAATGGTGTAGGTAAGACAACTACCATAGGTAAATTAGCAGCTAAGTTTAAAGCCGATGGTAAAAAAGTGATTCTTGGAGCTGGAGATACTTTTAGAGCGGCTGCGGTTGATCAACTTCAAATTTGGGCGGACCGTGTAAATGTATCTATTGTTAAGCAAAAAATGGGAAGCGACCCAGCTTCTGTTGCTTTTGATACGGTACAAAGCGCTGTAAAACAAAATGCTGATGTAGTTCTTATTGACACTGCTGGAAGACTACACAATAAAGTCAATTTAATGAAAGAGCTAACTAAAATTAAACGAGTGATGCAAAAAGTTATTCCAAATGCACCACATGACGTAATGTTAGTATTAGACGGCTCAACAGGTCAAAATGCATTTGAACAAGCCAAGCAATTTACAGCAGCTACCGAAGTAACTTCACTAACAGTAACTAAACTGGATGGCACTGCAAAAGGTGGTGTTGTCATTGGTATAAGTGACCAATTTCAAATACCCGTTCGTTATATTGGGGTGGGGGAAGGTGTTGACGATTTACAAACATTTGATAAAGTTGAGTTTGTTGATTCGTTTTTTAAGCAATAGATTGTTTATTTGAATTATGGAAAATGAACAAGCTCCTATTTTCTCAGAAAAATATGCTATTACTGGAACGCGAATAGTGATCATATTTTCTGTAATTTTTATTTTTATGAAATTGTTTGCCATTTTTAGTCAGGGACTTTGGCTCATACCCAATTTAATCATCTGTTTACCTGCTTTAATACTTGGTTATACTGGTTTTTGGCTTTTACAAAATAACAAAGCACATATTGGTTTTGTTGTTTTTTCGCTTATTGTCTTTATTTTGGTAAGATTATACGAAGAACAAATGCAACTTTATTTTTATCAAATGTTTCAAGCGTAATTGTTTAGAATAGAACATTAATATTTTTCTTCTTTATGAAAAAAAATCAAATTACGATTATTGGAGGAGGATTGGCTGGTCTTGTAAGTGCAATTCATCTTCAAGTATTGGGTTTGGACGTAACTCTGATTGAAAAAAATAAATATCCCTTTCATAGGGTATGTGGTGAATATATTTCGAATGAAGTAAAACCTTATTTAACTCAGTTAGGTATCTCTTTAGCTCATCTTGACTTCAAAGAAATTAACAACTTCAGATTAACTACTTTAGATAATAAAAGTATTAAAAGTAAATTATCACTTGGAGGTTTTGGGATTTCAAGATATAAATTAGATCATTTTTTATATGAACACGCTAAGCGTTTAGGGGTTCAATTTATTTTTGATCAAGTATTGCATTTTAGTTTTGAGCAAAATAAGTTTACTATACAAACCAAGAAAAACCAATTTACATCAAATATCTTAATCTGTGCTTACGGTAAAAGGTCTAATTTAGATGCACAATTACAGCGAAAGTTCTTTCAAAAAAAAACTTCTTGGATGGGTATTAAAGCCCACTACAAACTTCCAGAATTTCCTAATGACTTAGTAGAACTTCATAATTTTGAAGGTGGATATTGTGGACTTTCTAAAGTAGAAGAAGATTACATCAACTGTTGTTATTTAATAAAAACTGAACAATTTCAAAAATCTAAAAATTTTGATGAATTAGAGAAACAAGTACTGAGAAAGAACAGATATTTAGCAGATTTTTTTGATCATGCACAGATAACTTTTAAAGATCGAATAGCGATTTCGCAAGTTTCTTTTGAAAGTAAGTCTTGTATAGAGAATCAAGCTGTAATGATTGGAGATTCAGCGGGTTTGATTCATCCACTTTGTGGAAATGGTATGGCTATGGCTATTCACAGCGCAAAACTTGCTTCCGAAGCTGTTATAGATTATCAAAAGCATAAAAATCGAAAGTTGATGAATCAATCATTCACTAATTCATGGAGAAAGAACTTTAATCAAAGATTGTTTTTTGGAGGAATTTTTCAGCAGATTTTACTTCAGCCTAAGCTTACAAATCTTGCCTTAAATTTGGTTGGGAATAGTGAGTATCTCTTACAACAATTAATTAAACGCACACACGGTAAACCAATAGGATGAATATAAACACTAAATTTAGATCTAATGAAGCAGAGATTATGGACGAATTTAGTTTTCAAGGCGAAGAACTTGAAAAGGTTCTAAATTCTATAGACCGTGTAAATCATAATTTGGGTGGATATAAAGTAACCATCAATGGCATCTTGAAGCTTATAAATAGAAATAAAAGCAAAATCACACAACCAATCAAAATTGTAGAATTTGGGTGTGGGAGCGGGGCAAGCTTGAGAAAAATTGCTAATTTCTTTAGGAATTCAACATATGAAGTTCAACTTATTGGTATAGATGCCAATCCGCATATAATTGAAATCGCCAAACAGCAATCGAAATCGGATACTAATCTTACATTCATTACTATGGATGTTTTTTCAGAAGAGTTTAAAAATGTCGATGCAGATATTGCTTTTTCTTCGCTTACTTTACATCATTTCAAAGAAAAAGATATCTTAAAACTAATAAAGGTTCTTTATGCAAATACTAAATTTGGTATTGTAATAAATGATTTACACCGAAGCAAAATAGCCTATAGACTTTTTCAGCTTTATGCCTTTTTTTTTGTACCATCTAAAGTAGCTTACCATGATGGATTGATTTCTATTTTAAGAGGGTTTAAGGGAGAGGATTTTGTTGATTTTGCTAAGCGATTAAATTTAAGCGAAAAGCACCAAATTAAGTGGAAGTGGGCGTTTAGGTATCAATGGATTATTCAGCATTAAGTTGAAATACAACCGTTTAGTTTCTAAGTAATTTATAAACTATTGAGGTGTTGATTGAAAGTCACAATACAAATCGAAACAAATGAAAGTAAAAATACAAGATGTACAAACTGTTCAACCGCCCTATTCTAGAAAAACGGAAGATATTGTTCCATTAGTGGAATATTGGTTGGCCAATCAACCCTCCAGATACATAAGAAAGGCAGTGAAAATTTTTGAAGGCGCACAAGTAGATAAACGCTATTCCATAATGCCTCCTGAAACTGTTTTTAGTGACTTGAGTTTTGAAGAGAGAAATAAAATTTACACTCAACAAGCAAAAAAGCTTGCTTCAGAAGCACTTCTAAAAAGCCTTGAATCTAAAAGCTGGGAAGCTTCATCATTAGATTATATAATCACGGTAAGTTGTACAGGAATCATGATTCCTTCCTTAGATGCATTTCTGATTAATGAAGTAGGATTAAAACAGTCAGTTGTTCGATTGCCAGTCACTGAAATGGGCTGTGTGGCTGGAGTTTCTGCTATGATTTATGCCAGCGAATTTTTAAAAGCTAATCCCAATAAACGCGCGGCTATTATTGCTTTCGAAGCGCCTACGGCAACTTTTCTAATGGGAGATCAATCTATGACTAACATTGTCTCATCGGCAATTTTTGGCGATGGTTGTGCTTGTGTTTTAATGTCTTCTGAAGAAGATGCGATAGGTCCTGAGATTATTGGTCATGAAATGTACCACTTTTATGATCAGACCCATATGATGGGTTTTGATTTAACTAATCAAGGTTTGAAAATGGTTTTAGACGAAGCAGTACCTGAAACAATAAGTGAACATTTTCCTGCTATTTTACACCCATTTCTTGAACAATATGGACTTCAATTGAAGGATTTGAATCATTTAATTTTTCATCCGGGTGGCAAAAAAATAGTTCAAACGGTAGAACAACTTTTTCATGATTTAGGAAAAGATATTGAAAGCACAAAAAAAGTATTGAAAGATTTCGGAAATATGAGTAGTGCAACCGTTTTGTATGTACTTAAAGACATACTTTCAAAACAACCTAAATCGGGCGATTATGGATTAATGCTTAGCTTTGGTCCTGGTTTTACTGCGCAGCGATTACTTTTAAAATGGTAACTTAATGGAATTAAAAGCAAATACAACTTACAATTTGATTTTAGGTGGGAGTAGCGGATTAGGGTGGGCTAGTGCTTGTAAGCTTGCATCCAAAGGTAATTCAGTCATTATCATCCACCGTGATTCTAGGCATTTTACAGAAGAATTACACCGTAAAATTGAAGAAAAGAATCTTAAAGGGGAAAAAGTTTTGGCTTATAATTTTGATGCTTTGAATGTACAAAAAAGAGCTGATTTTATTGACCAGCTAATTAAGAACAATTGCAAAATCAACCTTCTTTTACACAGTATATCTAAGGGCAACTTAAAACCTATGTTAGGAGAAAACAAATTACAAAAATCTGATTTTGAAATCACTATCCAAGCTATGGGTTACAGCTTGTATGAATGGGTTAGCGATTTACATTCTCATGGATTATTTACAAATCCAACCAAGGTTTTAGCTTTTACAAGTCTTGGAAGTTCTAGGCCAATTGAAAACTACGCTGCAGTTTCAGCGGCAAAAGCATTATTAGAGGCCATCAGTAGAAATATAGCCTTAGAGTTTGCTCCTTATGGAATTACTTGCAATTGTATTGAAGCTGGAATTTGCTTAACTAAATCGCTTCAGCTTATTCCTAATTTTGAAAAATTGATTCAGCAAGCTTTGGCTAAAAATCCGTTTCAGCGTTTAACAATACCAGAAGATGTTGCTAATGTGGTTTATTTAATGAGTTTACCTGAAAGTAATTGGATAAATGGTACAACGATAAAAGTAGATGGTGGTGAAAGCTTGAATTAATCTTTTTTCCTTTTCCATTCCTGGGTTCTATACATGACTGATACATACCCTCTTACTTTTAATATGTCTGGATTATCTTCATCTACCCAAATTTTAGAATCGTAAGTTTTGTCTGCTTCGGGGTCCGTTACTTTTCCATTTTCGTATTTATCACCATTTTTTTCAAAACCTTTCAAGACTTCAAAGCCCATAAGTTTTTTTCCTTTCATATCCCCTTTACAATGATCACATGCATCATCTGGATCTGCACCTTCTTCTAAAAATTCAACTATTTTACCATACAGTTTGCCATCTTCTTTTTCATAAATTTCAACTACAGATTTTTCCTTGCCAGAATCATCGTCAATCGTTATCCATTTGCCCTTAACATCTTGAGCAAAGGATTGAAGAAACAAAAAAATGAAGCTAAGCAATGTTATATTTTTCATGAATTTTTATTTCAAAATTAAAATAAATTTATTTTTAGTACTTAAGTTTAATAGCATTTTAACCGCATCTTTCACCAAATATTTATTGGATATTAGTCTACTTCATTCAATAGAGCTAAATTATTTTCTATTTTTACCCTCAAAAATAAGTCTATGCATATATTCAAGATTTTAATATTCTTTATGGTTAGTGTTTTTTTAACTTGTTCATGTGAGCAGGAGAACAAACGTGAAAAAGTCACGGATGACTCTCCATTACAAATTGAAGCAGAAAATGATAGAGAAACTTTTAGCAGTAGCGAAAGAAATTTTGATATTTCGAATACCTCTAATCATCAGATAAAGTTTAAAACGGAAGTAAGCGCTGAGGATATGTTGGTGAAATTTAATGAGGTAATGAATGCAAATCCTGGAATGTTAATCACCAATACATTTAATCATCAAGAAAATGCAAACCAAGCTGGATTATCAATGGGCTTTTCCACATTTCATCACTTATATACCAATCAATTGGTTAATCCGCTCATAGCAGAAAATCCATTAACCGCTTTAGATTTACCTTTACGAATCCATTTTTTTGATGAGGATAACGAGAATATGACGCAGTTTATTGATGGGAATTTTCTAATTCAGCGTTACGGTTTAAGTGAAGGAATTCAAACTGCTGAATCAAACTCAAGGGTTTTAAATTCAATCCTCAAGAATCTTACAGATGATGAAGCATTTCTTAAGGCAGAACTCAATATCAAAAAATTTGAGGGGATTAAGATATTGCAAAGTACATCTTCGTTTGATGTAACTGCTAAAACAATTCTTAATAATATCAAGAATAATAATGAGATTAGCTTATTAGGAGCGCACGATTTTCAAAGTTTTGCTGATGATGCAGGCTTCGAAACAGGTAAATGTATTTTATTACTTTTTGGGAATCCAAGTGTTGGCACTCAATTGATGAAAGAGCAACCAAGTTTAGGAATTGACTTACCTTTAAAGCTTTTGATTTATGAAGATGAAAATGAAGAAACCAATGTAGCCTACAATGATATGAACTTTATTTTTCAACTCCATGGTTACCAAAATACTGAAGTTGCAAATCAAATGAATCAATTAAAAAAATCTCTGATTACAGGAAAATAAATGAATGCTCAGCTGTCTTATTGGGAGATTAAATCGTGGTTGAGTGGGATTGATTTTTGTGTTATTGGAAGTGGAATTGTTGGATTAAATTGTGCAATAGCTCTAAAAATAAAATATTCAAATTCAAAAATACTTGTGGTAGAAAGGGGATTTTTGCCCAAAGGAGCAAGTACAAAAAACGCTGGCTTTGCGTGTTTTGGAAGTGTATCTGAGTTACTTTCTGATTTAAAAACTCATACTGAAGAAGAAGTACTTGATTTAGTAAAATTTAGATACAAAGGATTAAATTATCTAAGAAAGATTTTAGGTGATAAATCTATTGGATTTCAGCAGAATGCTGGCTACGAGGTTTTTAGAGAGCAACAAGATACTATTGAAAAAAACTTTGAAGCAATTCCTTATTTGAATCGTTTATTGTATCCCTTATTTAAGGAATCTGTTTATCAGCAAGAAGATGAGCATTTTGGATTCAAAGGTTTTCATAATAAAGTGATTAAAAATAATTTTGAAGGGCAGTTAGATACCGGGAAAATGATGTTTTCTTTACTTCAGCTTGCTAAAAGTAAAGGTATTTTGGTGTTGAATGGTGTACAGGTGGATGCGCTTTCAAATAAATCAAATGGAATTCAAATTCATTCCAACAATTTCGATTTTACTGCAAAAAAAGTTTGTGTCACTACTAATGCTTTTGTAAAAAAAATGATTAATGTACCTGTTCAAGCAGTAAGGAATCAAGTTATGGTGACTGAAAAAATTCCTGACTTAAAATGGAATTCTTGTTTTCATTTAGATGAGGGTTACTTCTATTTTAGAGCTGTGGATGGTAGAATTTTAATAGGTGGAGGAAGACATTTAGACAAAGAAACTGAAACTACCTCCAAATTTGGAATCAATCTTAAAATTGAAAGAGAACTAAAGTCGCTTTTAAACAATTGCATTTTACCTGGTGTTTCTCCAAAAATAGAATATCAATGGAGTGGTATTTTAGGAGTTGGCGAAAAAAAATCACCCATTATTCAACTGTTAGATGATAATTTATATTGTGGGGTAAGAATGGGCGGTATGGGAGTAGCTATCGGTGCTTTAGTAGGTTTAGAATTAGCAAACTTGGTTAATCTACTTCAAGACTAAAGGTCATTTCTAATTGAACTTCTCTTCCTAGTTTTTCTTCAATTTGTTCTTTTATAAGCTGTATTTCGTCATCGCTAGGGTTATGGTCCGCCACTACATTAACGGCTAGTTTTAGAGGTTTTTTGTTAATCACTTCTACCTGTTTAATTTTCATTTCATCTACTTCCATTCTATTTACAGAATTAACAATTTTATTCTCCCTAACCACCTGAAAAAAACCGTAACCAAGTGGAACGCTAATAGATAGTACAATAGCTAATGAGATTAGCAGGCCTTTTTTGGCAATACGAAAGGGACTATATCCCATTAATAAAAAGGTAAAAGATCCAGCAAGAACCATTCCTGTTAAGTTGGTAATTAATAAAAGAAAAGCACCAATAAATACTTTCCATTCTCCCCAACCTAAACCAATGGCCGATACTGCAAGTGGTGGTACAAGTGCTACCGCAATAGCTACACCAGCTAAGGTCTTTGCTATGGCGGTGTTGGCATGTGCATAGGCACCGGCAATTCCAGAAATTACTGCAATACCTAAATCCAATAAATTAGGTTCTAAACGTGAACCAATCTCGCTATTTATAGCATATAAAGGGGTTATTAGTGTAAGTATGATAGCAGCGATGTAAGAAAATAATATTCCTGAACCAATAGTTACCAAACTGTCTTGCATAATTTTCTTCTCTTGTCGTAATACCCCCATTGCCAGCGATATAACAGGTGAAATTAAAGGTGCTAAAATCATTGCGCCAATTATTACTGGTGTTGAGTCTGCAAACAAGCCAAATGTAGCAAGCAAAGTAGATAAAACCATTAAAATTAAGTAAGACGATTTAGTTTTTGAGTTATCTCTTAAGGTTGTAAAAAGTTCCTTATATTCTTCAGTAGAGGCATGCTTGATTAATGGAAGACGTTTTTCAATTATTTCATTCATCGCCTCTCCACTTGGTAGTTTCTCTATTCTAAATATTTTTTTGTCGTTTTTTTCTTCTTTGGTAAACAATAAGTTTTTACTTGGTATAAGCTGAAAATTCTCTTGTATTTTGATTTCTAGTTGATTAGATTCAAACACTTGACCATCTACACTAAAATCAGTAGTTTCTTCAAAATCAAATTTAAGCTGGTTTGTTTTTATATGACCTAAAAAGTTAAAAGCACGTAAGCCTCTAAATTCTCTAAAACTAAATTTCGATTTTATAAATGAAAAGATAACTTCAGAAAAACTTCTTGGAGAAAATAACAAGGCGTGGAAAAGCCCATCATTGAGGTAAGAATTTTCTAATATTAAACGAGAAACCACCGAATTTTTGCCATGTTGTGTGATCAAGACTTCTGCAACAGCTGTAGTAAATGAGTCTTTTTCATCGGCACAAATTTTTACTTTTTTGGGTTTAGTTTTATTGTAGTTTTTTAGTAAACCCCATAATTGCTTAATAAATGAAATAAGTCTATTTTGGGTTCTTTCTCTAGTGAAAGTGGTGACTAGACTTCCAATGATTAGATAATTAAAAACTAGTTGTTGATTACAAAATAGTAAATCAGATTGAATTTCTTTTTGGTTTTCTTGATAATCTTTTAAGCAATCTGAAATGTTTTCTTCAATCTGAAAGCCATTTCTAGTCTCATAATTATCTGAATGTGGAAGAAACCCAATTTTCAGGTTTTTATCAGCAGTTTTTTCTATAAATTGTTTGGCATAATGATCTGATAAAAGAAGAACTACGTTAGATTCATTTGGAATTGCTGTTTGATAATCTTTATCAAATGCATATTTTTGATGAAAGAATTTTTTAATAGCTTCTTCATCACTAGTTGATAAATTATTCCATTCATCTTGATCATAAACAAGATAAAATCTTTTTTTCTCTTTCATTTTATAAAATTATGAATCTACAGATGAAAATACTAAATTTTAGGTTTACCTTATCATCTGATTTCGCTATTCAAATCTGAAAAAAGAAAATACAGAGCTACCGTACCTTCTATGTTCCTTAAAGTTTGCTGCATGTTCTAAACTAGTGTGTTTTGAATGCTCTATAATTAGCACCCCTTCTCTTAAAAGTAAATTTCTATTTTGTACAACAGAAACAATTTGTTCTAATTCTTCAACTGAAAAATCATACGGAGGATCAGCAAAAATAATGTCTGCTTGACTATTGGTTTTTTCTAAAAAATTAAATACATCAGATTGAAAAACTTTAATGTTGGCTTCCAGTTGTTCTGCAGTTTCTTTGATAAATTTACATGACCCAGCGTCACTATCTACTGCAATTACCTCATTGACTCCTCGTGAGGTAAATTCTAAAGAAATACTTCCAATGCCTGCAAATAAATCAATGACTTTTATATCTGAAAAGAAATATTGGTTATATAAAATATTGAATAATGCTTCCTTAGCAAAATCGGTTGTTGGTCTTGCAGGGATGGTTTTTGGAGCTGTAATTCTTCTCCCTTTATATTTTCCTGAGACTATGCGCATAATTTTCTTCGAATAAAAGTTGGTAAGATTTGAGTTCAACTTCAGGATAATTAAAATCTATAAAGCTGAATAAAAAATCAACGTGTTTAATATAATTAAATAAATATTTATAAGCTAAGTTTGTTTTTTTGATACAACCAAAGAGTAATAAAATCATATTTTCTCTATTAAATTCAATTTGCTGAATGCAAAATAAAATGTAATAAGCTAAATCTTCTTCGGTATTGAATTGAAAAGAGTTGGCTAAGATAAGTTTTTTGCCAATAAAAGCACTTATACTCATCACATTTTGATCAACAAACACCAATACCCTTTCTCGTTCATTATCCAATTCAAAATTGATTTTGATTAATGATTCTAAGTGATGTTGGTATTGAAAACTTCCAAGTAAATCAATAAAATAGTTATTGATATTAGTATATGGGATATAAGTAATTGTAGCTTGAACCGTTTTAATTTCTTCTGAAACTAACTGGTCTTCAGGTAAAATTTTAGCATTGTACTTAATGAAATCAGAAGCTGAATCGGTTGAAAAATACTTACTTGGTGCCAGAGTAAATAACGAATGGTGATAAATTATTTTAGCCGTTTTAATATTAAATTCATTAATAAAATCTTTATTAATTTCACTTTTGATCAAGTCTAATAAAGCTTCAACTTTATTGATTTCTTTTGGTTTTAATTTAAAGTGATGAATATCCTCTTTATGTGTTTTTGAGCTTTCTACTAAAAAAGAAAATCCATCCTGACGTATCAAGATGGATAACTGATTATTTGGTGTATTATTACTAGTCTTGCTTTCCATAGGTTGTTGGCCAGTTACCATTGGTACTTACCTCTTCCATGGAACCAACAATAATAGACTCTCCGTTAATACCGTCTACCGATTTTGTCTGCATTTCTTGGTTCAATAAATCTTTATCTTGATCAGATAATATCCATTTTTTAGGTACTTCTACTCTAAATACAGGTGTATTTACACCTTTAATATCTAACAAACCAGCTTCCATTTTCATGATTTTACCATCAGTAAAAGGAACTTCCATCATGGTTTTGTATCTGTCAGAATTACCGAAAATTGAATCTTTTACAGATTTGTAACCTAATGTGTCTACTACGTAATCTTCAATATATTTGTCAACTCCATAATTGGCAAGATATTCTTCATCTAAATAAGTAGTATCACGTCTTTGTGTAATTACATATTCCGCAGTATCTAAAAAACGCAAAAGTTGATCAAAATCTTTTGCAAAACTACGGTTAATTTCTCGGTGAGCAATTTGAGTTTTTCTTACATCCCTTAATTTATCAATAACTTCTGCATATCGTTTTTCTTTTACCTTATTGAACTCAACAGGGCCGTATATGGCCTTGTAATTCATATAGGCTAAAACACCAATACCAACAATTAAGACAATGGATAAAACTGGGCGTAGCTTTTTAGGTAAATAGTTATCTATCACTTTTACTATACCTATTATAATTAAAATGCCAATTACTACGTATATTATAATTCCTAACATCAGTTTGTTTTTTTGTTAAGACAAATCTACAATTTTTTTTGGTTTAAGAAAGTTTCGATTTGTAAATTCCACCTTATATTCTATAAATGTAATAATAAATTTAAACAATGAAGCATTATAAATCAAATTTTGGTGAGATAAAAATCATTAAAACATTTCATTCTTTCATTTAATTTAAATATTTAAAAACTTAACTTTGATTTTTTATCAATTTTATGGAAGAAAGAAAATTTTACCAACTCTTAAAAAAAGATTTAGGTCATTCACCTACCCAAAAACAAGACTTAGGGCTTCAACTTTTATCCAAATTTATAGTTCAAGAACATCAGGATTACATTTATGTACTAAAGGGGTATGCGGGTACTGGAAAAACCACTATGATTGGCACACTGGTTAAAAACATTTCTAAAGTGAGAAAAAAACTGGTGCTAACTGCTCCTACTGGACGCGCTGCTAAAGTGATTTCTAATTACTCTAACCAGTCGGCTCAGACCATTCACAGAAGAATTTACTACCCCAAAAAAACAAGTGGAGGTGGGGTGAGCTTTGTGGCTCAACAAAATAAGTTTAAAAATACCATATTTATTGTTGATGAGGCTTCAATGATTCCCGACTTACCCACAGGTGATGAGCTTTTTAGTAAAGGCTCATTGTTAGAAGATTTGGTAGAATATGTTTATTCGGGAGAAAATTGTCAGCTAATTTTTATTGGTGATACCGCCCAGCTTCCACCTGTAAAAGCCGAATTAAGTCCCGCTTTAGACGAAAAATTACTGGCAATGCAGTTTCAAATGGAAATTATAAGTGTGGAGTTAGATGAAGTAGTTCGCCAGGAATTAGAAAGTGATATTCTATTAAATGCCACGCGTATTAGAGACGCTATTCAAGATGAAGTTTATGTCGATTTCCAATTTAAATTAACAGGAAAAGCAGATATGCAACGCTTGGTAGATGGCTACGAAATTATGGACGCCATTAACGATGCTTACCACAATAACGGACATCAAGAAACCGCGATTATTGTTCGTTCTAACAAACGAGCTAACTTATACAATCAACAAATTAGAGCGCGAATTCTATACCGAGAAGATGAAATTGCGCCAGGCGATTTCTTAATGGTAGTTAAAAACAATTATTTTTGGGTTAAACCTAATTCTGAAGCTGGATTTATTGCTAATGGGGATATTATTGAAATCTTAGAAATCTTTAATTTTAAAGATTTATACGGATTCCGATTTGCAGAAGTAAAAGTGCAAATGGTTGATTACCCAAAAATGAAACCCTTTGAAACCGTTTTAATTTTAGATACTTTGGAAGCAAACGCCCCATCATTAACTTACGAACAATCCAACCAACTTTACGAAGAAGTGATGAAAGATTACCAAGAAGAACGTTCTAAGTACAAGAAATTCATGAAAGTGAAAGAAAATAAGTATTTTAATGCTTTACAGGTAAAATTTAGCTACGCCATAACTTGTCATAAATCGCAAGGAGGTCAATGGCCAACTGTTTTTGTAGAGCAACCTTACTTACGTGATGGAATTAATAAAGATTACCTTAGATGGTTATATACCGCCATCACAAGAGCCCAAAATAAACTATATTTAATCGGATTTAAAGATGATTTTTTTGAAGGTGAAGATTGAGGGTTAAGTATTAAGAACAAAGAATTAAGATATAAGAATTAAGAAATTAGATATGAGAAATAAGATTTTGTGAACAGTAACAAATTTCTCTGTGTGCTTTGCGTTTTAAGCTCTGTGTACTCTGCG
>PXFS01000172.1 GCA_003564185.1 Flavobacteriaceae bacterium | reverse complement strand
TCTGCAAATGATACAGATCATGAGCTTCTTGCCATAAAATTGGGGGGCTTGCTACCTAATGAGTTTGGTGATAATTTTGCTGCTGAAGCCATGGATTTTCAATTTGGTGCTGATTTTCAAGCAAATATTTATGCTTTTGAGGCTGCATTTTTTCTTGGTTATAGATTTCAGTTTTTAAGAGGTAATGTTACTGACCAATCGCTTATTGCTAATTATGATTATTCAAATGTCACTTTTAATGGTATAAACGCTGGTTATCAACTTTCTTTCTCAGAAAAATGGAGTATTGAACCCACGCTATCCTACGGATGGACAAGGTTTAGAAATTACCAAGACAGCAGTCCAACAAATGTTGAATTTGAAGATTCTGCTCAAACTCTTTTTGTGTCTTTACCTATTAATTATGGTTTATCAAGTGTTATAAAAATTTATCTGCAACCTGAATTTCGAAGAGATTTCATAGATATTGAAAATGCTTCTGATAATGCTAGTTTTTTTGATGAAACTAACTTTTTAAACATTGTTGCTGGGGTAAAACTGTCCTTCTTCTAAAGCATTTGATGTATTGTCTGTTTATATGATTTCGTAATTTAAATCATAGGATTACTTTTGAGAGTATGGTTTCTGAAAGCTATATTTTTCTACAGATTTTTGAAAATACTAACACTAAAATCGAATTATTTTTTAAAATTTGAGTTTATTAATCAAAAAAAATAGATAAATGAATTATATCACCACAAAAGACAGCGAAAAAGGAAATGCTATTCAATTGGCTTACCAAGATTTTGGCGAAGGTCAACCTATTGTTTTTATTCATGGCTGGCCATTGAGTCAAAAAATGTGGGAATATCAAATCCCATACTTTGTTAATGAAGGTTACAGAGTAATTACTTATGATCGAAGAGGATTTGGACATTCAGACCAACCTTGGAAAGGGTATAACTACAATCAATTTGCATCAGACTTGAAACAAGTGCTTGAAAGCCTTGATTTAAAAAGAGTGTTACTAGTTGGATTTTCGATGGGTGGGGGAGAAGTAGCCCGCTATTTAGGAAATTTTGGTAGTGAGCGAGTAGAAAAAGCAGTATTAATTTCCTCTATTGCTCCTTTTATGATGCAGACAGAAGATAATTCAGACGGAGTGGAGGAATCTGTTTTTGACGGAATGAAAGAAGGCATTGCTAAAGACAGAGCCGATTTTTTTAGTGGATTTGGAAGAAACTTTGTAGCTATCGATCAACACCAAGAACGCGTTAGCGAAGCTCAAGTTCAACTCAATTGGAATGTTGCTATGTCTGCTTCAAGAAAAGCTACTTTAGATTGTGTAGACGCCTTCGGTAAAACCGATTTAAGAAAGGACTGTGAATCAATTACTATTCCTTGTTTAATTCTACATGGTGATGACGATGCTATTGTTCCTTTTGAAGTCTCTGGAAAAAAAGCACATCAACTCATCAAAAATGCTGATTTAAAAGTTATAGAAGGCGCACCTCATGGTTTAACTTTTACTCATCATAAAGAAGTGAATGAGGCCTTGCTAAACTTCTTTAAAAAATAATTTTAATCGTATATGATAAAGTAAGAACCTTACAGGGTGGCTTTATTTAAATTGGTATTACACCAATGGAAGCCATTGGTGTAATTTGTTTTATCCAAAAGGCAGGTTAGGCATACCTTCTTTAGCAATAGCTCCTAATTCTGCTTCTTGTGTTTTGGTTGCCTTTTTAATGGCTTTATTCAATGTGAGAATTAAATAGTCTTCTAATTGCTCTTTATCTTTCAAAAGCTCGTCATTAATATAAATTGATTTGATTTCTCTATTCGCATTAATGCTTACTTTGAGCAAATCATCATTTGATTTTTGTTGAAGAATTACATGGTCTAACTGTTTTTTTGCTTCTTCAACTTTAGCTTGGGTTTCTTTGATTTTTGACATCATACCCATCATATCTCCAAACATAATTTTTAATTTGATTTTGTTATAATTCTGCTACTTGTTTTTTGGCTTCTTTGAATTCCTTTAAAATATTAGCTACAATTTGTTTTGCAGGTAAAATGTCATCTATCAGGCCAGCTATTTGACCAATCTCAAGTTCACCTTCATCTAAATCTCCTTCAAACATTCCCTTTTTAGCTCTTGCTCTACCTAAGAGTTCTTTTAGTTCTTCAACACTCGGATTTTTCTGATATAGCGATTCAATATCCTGATAAAATTTATTTTTAATCAATCTAACTGGAGCTAATTCTTTTAAGGTAAGCTTGGTATCTCCTTCTTTAGCTTTGAGTACTTCATTTTTGAAATTGATATGAGAGGAAGCTTCATTAGACGCTACAAAGCGGGTTCCTATCTGTACGGCATCTGCCCCAAGTACCATGGCTGCTAACATAGCTCTACCCGTTGCAATACCTCCTGCTGCAATTAAAGGAATATCCAATGCTTTTGCTACCATGGGGAGAAGTGTTAGGGTAGTGGTTTCTTCTCTTCCATTGTGTCCACCTGCTTCAAAGCCTTCTGCTACTACTGCATCAACTCCTGCTTCTTGAGCTTTTAAGGCAAATTTCACGCTGCTTACCACATGAACTACTTTTATATCATGCGATTTTAAATGTGAAGTCCATGTCTTTGGATTTCCAGCGGAAGTAAAAACAATAGGCACTTCTTCCTCAACAATGATTTGCATTATTAAATCAATATCTGGATAAAGCATAGGAACATTTACAGCAAATGGCTTTGAAGTAGCCTGTTTACATTTTTGAATGTGTTCTCGTAAAATATCAGGGTACATTGAACCTGCTCCAATGATCCCTAAACCTCCTGCATTAGAGACTTCACTAGCTAACTTCCACCCGCTTGCCCAAATCATTCCAGCTTGAATAATTGGATATTCTATGGCAAATAAGTCAGTAATTCTATTTTTTTTCATTGGTAGATAAATATTTGTTCTTTATCGGTCATTTGTAATCGCATTTCCTTTCTAGTTATTTGAATGTAAAAACTTGTTGTTAATGGCGATTTCATCGTATATATTTTAAGCTATAACTCCGGAGCCTAAAAGCTCTTCGTCTTGGTACCAAGCTACAAACTGTCCCTCTGCAATGGCATTTTGAGGATTTTCAAAAATCACATAAAGTCCTTCTTCTGTAAGTTTCAAATAAGCATTTTCTAAGGGTTGTCGGTATCTTATTCGTGCCTTTACCTGCATTTTTTCTCCAAGTTGTAAGCGCATGTCTTCCCTTACCCAATGTATTTCATGGGCTTGTACAAACAAACCTCTTCGCTTTAAACCCGGATGATTTTTACCTTGTCCCACATAAATGGTATTGGTATGAACATCTGTATCAATGACAAATAATGGCTCGGGCGTTCCTCCTACGGCAAGGCCTTTACGTTGCCCTTTGGTAAAATAATGAGCTCCTTCGTGATGGCCTACATTTTTTCCATCATTCGGTGAATAGGAGTATTTGTGACTCAACTCCACCCACTCGTTCTCAGCTTCAATAGGTTTTTTGTACACCTCCGATTCGGCTTCAATTTCAACAATATCACCTTTTTTTGGTTTTAATTGCTGTTGAAGAAAATCAGGCAGTCTTACTTTACCTATAAAACAAAGCCCTTGAGAGTCCTTTTTGTCTGCGGTTATTAAATTTTGTTCTTTGGCAATTTGTCTGACTTCGCTTTTTTGAAGTTCGCCCACAGGAAAGATGATTTTGGCTAATTGCTCCTGCGAAACTTGACATAAAAAATACGATTGATCTTTATTGCTGTCTATTCCTGCTTTTAATTGATAGATGGTTTTACCGTCTTGATCAAATGATGATTTTCGGCAATAATGACCCGTAGCCACATAATCAGCACCAAGATTTTCAGCGATTTTTAGAAATATATCAAATTTAATTTCCCTATTGCAAAGCACATCAGGATTAGGCGTTCTCCCTTCCTGGTATTCTTTAAACATATAGTCCACAATTTTTTCTTTGTATTCCTTGCTCAAGTCTACAGTTTGAAAGGGAATACCGAGTTTATCGGCAACCAACATAGCATCATTAGAATCTTCTAACCATGGGCATTCATCACTAATGGTCACCGAATCATCATGCCAATTTTTCATAAAAAGGCCAATCACTTCATACCCCATTTCTTTACATAAATAGGCGGTAACACTAGAATCTACACCTCCACTAAGTCCAACAACTACTCGCTTCATTCTTATTTTCAAATTTGAATGCAAAAGTAAGCTTTTTAGCTGATTTGATAAATGGAATCAGGAAAAGGATAAATGCTTTTGTTGATGAAGGTATTAGTCGTTTTTATTAGTTTTTTTCTGTTGTCTGTTTTCTGTTGTCTGTTTTCGGTTGTCTGTTGTCTGTTGTCTGTTGTCTGTT
>PXFS01000052.1 GCA_003564185.1 Flavobacteriaceae bacterium | reverse complement strand
TCTTAATTCTTAATTCTAATTTCTTAATTCTTTTTTCACGCAAAGGCGCAAAGACGCAAAGGGTTGAAAATTTAAAATTCATTATTACTAAACTCCCAAAATCCCCAACTACTTATCACTAAATTTCATTTTTTTATATCATCTTTATCTTTTCTATCACCAAAAAGTTGTAAAACTAATTGATTGTAGTAAATCGCTTAGCTTTTTTTGTTAAGGAAAATTTTCTGGCTAAAGCCTGCAACAAGATGATCAGCTGATGGCCTAAACCTATTAAAGGTTATAGAATTCTTCGGCGATCAACCCGTAAAATTTTGGTGAAATCATTACCAATGTTTTCTAAAAATTCAATGGATTTATCAAGGTTTTAAGTGATATTTTTAACTTTGTTTATTACAACTTAACCTTAACTGAATTGAAACAAAAAAACCAAGCTTTAGCTTTTCGTATTTATTTGATTTTAGCAGCTTTGTTTATAGCTTCTTTGGTAGCTTCAAATCTCATTTTTCAAAAATTCTTTTATTTTGATTTTTTTGGATGGTATACCTTTGAAGTTTCAGTAGGCATATTACCCTATCCTTTAACTTTTTTAATAACTGACACCATAAGCGAAATTTATGGAAAAAAGAAAGCTAATTTAGTGGTTACCGCAGGTATATTTGCTTCAGCTTTTTCGTTATTAATTATTTTGGCTTCAGATGCAGTACCAGCAACAAGTTGGTCGCCAATAGATAATGATACCTTTAATTTAGTTTTTGGAGCAACTGGTATTGCGGTTTTTGCTTCAATGGCAGCCTATTTGTTAGCACAGTATGTAGATATTCATATCTATCATTTCTGGAAGAAACTAACACAAGGAAAACATTTGTGGCTGAGAAATAACTTCTCCACCTTTAGTTCTCAATTTATTGATACTTTATCTGTTTTAGTACTTTTATGCACATTTGGCAAAATTGAATGGTCTAATTTTACGGGACTTCTCATCAGTGGATTTTTGTATAAAGTGCTTGTAGCATTGTTAGATACTCCACTCCTATATGTTATAGTATATGGTTTTAAGGCTAGATTCAATTTGTCAACAAATGAAGAAATAGAATTATGATTTTTTCCAATACAGGTTATCCAAGATTATATTTTAATGAATATTTCAGAATAAAAAAGCCGTAATTCACAAAAGCTGAATTATTTTTGCCAGCTTGAAAATAGAATAAATGGATTTTAACATTAGAAAAGCTCAAGAAAAGGACATTCCTTCCATATTACATCTTATTCAGGAGTTAGCCACTTTTGAAAAAGAACCAGATGCAGTAGAAATTTCAGAAGAAACTTTACGTAAATACGGATTTTCTGAAGAAGCTTATTTTCAATGTTTAGTATGCGAGTTTAGACAAGAAATTGTGGGTATGGCTTTGTTTTATCCACGCTTTTCTACCTGGAAAGGAAAAACCATTCACTTAGAAGATCTCATTGTTACCCAAAAAATGAGAGGGAAAGGAATAGGAAAAGCACTCTTAGACCAGGTGGTGCAAATCGCTACAGATCAAGGCTTGAAGCGGGTAGAATGGGTAGTCCTAAACTGGAACACCCCCGCTGTAGAATTTTACAAAAAATACGGTGCTAAAGTACTATCAGATTGGGACACCGTTCAATTAGAAATCAATACATAAATCATAAATAATCATGCAAGTTTTTAAGTTTGGAGGCGCCTCTGTAAAGGACGCCGCAGGGGTGAAAAATGTAGCCAAAGTGCTTCAGTTTACCGGAGTAGAAGACAAAATTATTGTGATTTCAGCAATGGGCAAGACCACCAATGCCTTGGAGGAAGTCATTACCTTATATTTTGAAAAATCCACTAAACTTAAAGACAAGATTAAACAGATCAAGGAGTATCATTACCAAATTTTAGATGAACTTTTTGAGGCGCCACAACACCCCGCCTACACCAAAACCAATTATTTTTTAGACGAACTCGAAATTTTTCTCGAGCGCAATAAATCGCCTAATTACGATTATGTCTATGACCAAGTGGTTTGCTACGGAGAGCTAATTTCTACCTCCATTGTGAGTCAGTACCTCAAATCTCAAGGCATAATGAATACATGGTTAGACGGAAGAAACTTAATAGATACGGACGACACCTACCGAGACGCAAAAGTGAATTGGGAGCGCACCCAAACCAAAATCAATGCTCACGTAGAGCGTAACGAGTTATGCATTACTCAAGGGTTTATTGGCTCAGACGAAAATAATTTCACCACCACTTTAGGAAGGGAAGGTAGCGATTACACCGCGGCCATTTTTGCCTATTGCCTAAATGCCGAGGCCGTGTATATTTGGAAAGACGTGCCTGGCGTACTTAACGGCGACCCAAACGTGTTTGAAGACACCCAATTACTCCATAAAATCTCCTATGAAGAAGCCATTGAGTTAGCTTTTTACGGTGCCTCGGTTATTCACCCAAAGACGTTACAACCGCTTCAAAAAAAGGAAATCCCTTTGCACGTAAAATCCTTTCAAAACCCTGAAAATAGTGGAACTGTGGTAACTAAAGGTCAGTTGATAGAACCTTTAATCCCATGTTACATTGTCAAGAAAAACTTGGTGCTGCTATCGCTTTCCGCTATCGATTTCTCCTTTTTTGTAGAAGAAAACATCAGTGAAGTTTTTGCTCTACTCCACAAACACCAGATTAAAGTCGATTTAATTCAAAATTCGGCCATTAGTTTTTCGGTTTGTGTGGACAACAAATTCAATAATGTAGACAAGCTCATTGAAATCCTCAAAGCCAAATTCAAGGTTACTTACAACAAGGGAGTTTCCTTATATACCGTGCGTCATTTTGACCAAGCCGCCATAGAAAAAATCGAAAAAAACAAGCAAGTACTGCTCAAGCAGCTCACTCGCGAAACTATACAATTGGTGGTAAAAGAAGAATAAAATTAGGAGCCGGGAACCTGCTCTCGGCTCTATCTTTTTTTCAAAAGCCAAGAATTTTAGCAGTGCAAAAGAGCTTCTAAGGTAGCTTTTTGCCCAGCAAAATTCTAAAGATTTTTTTCAAAAAGCATGCCGCCTCCATCAGGGCTAATTATTCCCGTTAAAAACAGTATTTTCGTAAAAAAAAACAGGTATATGATTAATCAGCTCATACTTATTTTCGCTTCCTGTATTGGAGCGGTAGCTACCTATGTATTGCATAAAAACGGACTTTCGGTGGTAGTAGCCTCTTGTGTAATTGGTTTAGTAGGAGCATTAGTAGGGCATTTACTCAACTTTCCAAATTTAGCCTTGGTTGTTTTTGCAGGAACTTTTGTGGGCATGACCAGCGCCAGTATAGGTTCAATTGGATTGGTGGCTGTTGGTGGATTAGTATGTGGTATAATTTACATTCTTAGCTTAAAAATATTTGTTGGTTTTGGAGGAAAACTTGGCACCACTGCTTTTTTAAGTACATTATTGGTTTGGGGGATTTTCTATTTAGTAAGAAAAGGGATAGGTTAGAGAGGTTAATTAGTCAATAATCACTAATAATTTAAGTTAATGGAAAAATTTGATTTTAGTTTTATTTTAATCATTAAACACATTAGAATATCTTCAAATGAATAAACGACTAAGTAAATTAAGTCATTCGGGTGATCTACTACATCGGGATTATCCCAACTAAATGCAGTTAGTTCGGTTCATTCTTTACGTTCTACTGATTAAGTCAAGTTTAAAATTCAGTTGGTAACTGATATAACAACTTGCAAAAAATCGTAATGGGTTAAAAAAATGATTTTTCAACCTTTGGGAGTGCTACAGATAACTTGATCTTAGTTCCTTGATTTGCTTGCGATTTTATTTCAAGATTGGCGTTTATTTCTTTTGCCCGTTTCTGCATATTTTTAAGTCCGATTCCTCTACTTTTATGAGAAGACGTATCAAAGCCAATTCCGTTGTCTGATAATTCAAAAGAATAAGTGTTATTTTCAATGAGAAAATGTAGATTAACTTCAGATGCTTCTGCGTATTTGCTAATGTTGGTTATACCTTCTTGAAGAATTCTAAAACTTTCTAATTTAATGGGTAAACTTACTTTTGTCCAATTAAAAGCTGTATTGTATTTGACTTTAGCTTGTATTCCTATGTCTTTTAAAGTTTTTATTAAACCTTGAATAGCCAAATCAAAATCCATTTTTTCAAAACGTTTGTCTTGGCTAAGTTCATGTGAGATTTCTCTTACGCGATGTTGAGTATCTTTAATTTGATTAGTGTATTTCTCAAAAAGCGCCTTGCCTTCTTCTGGTATGTGCTTCTTTCCAAATACATGCAGTTGTAGATTTAGGCTAGACAAAGTGCCCGAAATATCATCGTGTAAGTCCTTAGCAATGCGGTTTTGTTCTTCTGTTTTAGCTTTAGCAACAGCTTGCTTTTGGTGCAT
>PXFS01000054.1 GCA_003564185.1 Flavobacteriaceae bacterium | reverse complement strand
CTTAAACCCAACTCGTTTGAAATCCTTAGCTTTGCAGGAAATTTTTCTGTATGTTCAAACACAGTATTGGTATATTTTTATTTTGTTTTTTAGTTATAGCTTGTTCAGAAAATGACCAAGTTGCTCAAGAAATTTCGGCTATCCCCGTTGAAATAGAAACCAACCGCTTTGACCAAGAATTTGCTTCTGCTGATGTTTCAAGCATTTCCCAGCTTAGAAATAAATATCCTATGCTTTTTTCTGAAGAGCTGCCCAATGAAGCTTATGTTGAAAAAATGAAAGATACGCTTCAAGCAGAAATTAATACAGAAGTAAGTAAAGCATTCCCTTCCTTAGAAAGCGAACAAGCTGAATTAGAAAAATTCTTTCAGCATTTAAAGTATTATTTTCCTCAAATTCCTACACCTAAAATCATCACCTTAGCTGAAGAAGTGGATTACAGAAATAAAGTGATTTTAAATGAAGATATACTTTTGATTTCCTTAGATAATTACCTGGGAGAGGAGCATCACTTTTATGAAGGTTTTGCTAGTTATTTGGCGAGATTACAAAATCCAGATTATCTGATTTCTGATGTAGCTCAAGTGTATGCTGAAAAATTAGTACCAAGAAGCACCTCAAGAAAATTCTTATCCACCATGGTGTATCACGGAAAAATCCTATACATTAAAAGTTTGTTACAGCGATTTCAGGAACCTCATTTTGCTTTTGATTATACCTCAGCTGAATTGGATTGGGCGTATGCTAACGAAGCACAAATCTGGAAATATTTTGTAGAAAAATCCTTATTATACAGTTCAGACCAAAAACTGAAAGAACGTTTTATTAATATTGGACCTTATTCTAAATTTTACTTGGAATTAGATAATGAAAGTCCACCGCGACTTGGTCAATTTATTGGCTACCGAATTGTGGAAGCATTTATGGATAAAAATGAAATTAGTTTGGAAGAAATGCTAACTTTAGAAGCTGAAGAAATATACAATAAATCAAATTACAAACCCAGAAAATAATGAGTTCAAAAAAATCAACCATACAAGTCAACGTAGAAACCGATGAAAATAACATCCCAGAAAACTTAACTTGGTCTGCCCAAGATGGTGGGGTTGAAAACGAAGAAGCTAAAGCGGTAATGCTTTCGCTTTGGGATCACCACAACCAAGAAACACTTAGAATTGATCTTTGGACAAAAGATATGCCCATGGATGAAATGAAAAAGTTTTTTCATCAGACCTTAGTAACCATGAGTGATACCTACTACCGTGCCACTAATGATGAAAAAATGACGGAAACCATGAAGGATTTTTGCGATTATTTTGCTGAAAAATTAGACCTTAAAAAAGAGTAAATGACACAGTCCTTGATTTTTGTTTACAACGCTAACAGTGATCCAAAAAATCAATGCTTAGATTTTGCCCACAAAATCCTGAAGCCTTCTACTTACGATTGTAATTTGTGTGCACTTACGCATGGAAAATTGACCGAAAAAAGAAGCTGGAGAAAATTCAAAGAAAATACTTCTATAGAAATGAAATTCCTTCACAAGGATGAATTTGAAAAACAATTTTCTTCAAAATTTTTACCGAAGTACAATTTTCCTGCTGTTTTTTACCAAAATCATTACGACTTAGAAACTTTGCTCAATAATCAACAGATTAATAAATTTCAAGAGACACAAGAATTAATAACAGCAATCTCAAAGCGATTGGCTTTAGATTGAATATAATAGTATAGAAAATGGATGCATATATAATAGACGGAATTAGAACACCAATTGGAAATTACAAAGGAACTTTATCACCCGTAAGAGCAGATGATTTAGCCGCTTTAGTAATTCAGGAGTTGGCCAATAAAAACCCAGCTATACCAAAAGATGCTTATGATGATATTATCATGGGTTGTGCTAATCAGGCAGGCGAAGACAATAGAAACGTAGCAAGAATGGCCTCATTATTGGCTGGTTTGCCTCATAGTGTTCCTGGAGAAACCGTAAACCGACTTTGTGCAAGTGGGCTTTCGGCCATTATTCACGCCAATAGAGCCATTAAAGCTGGAGATGGCAATTTGTTTATTGCGGGTGGGGTTGAGCACATGACACGCGGACCTTACGCCATAGCCAAGCCATCATCAGCTTATGGAAATGATGCTAAAATGTACGATACAAGCTTTGGATGGCGATTTGTCAACCCAAAAATGCATGAAATGTATGGCACCGATGGAATGGGTAGAACGGCAGAAAACTTAGTTGAAATTCATGATATCTCCAGAGAAGATCAGGATGCTTTTGCCTATCATTCACAAATGAAAGCAACCAAAGCACAAGAAAATGGGAGGCTTGCTAAAGAAATTATTTCCGTTAGTATTCCACAGCGAAAAAAAGATCCTATCATTTTTTCTAAAGATGAATTTGTAAAACCAAACACTCAACTAGAAATTTTAGCTAAACTAAGACCTGCATTCAAAAAAGAGGGGAGTGTTACTGCGGGAAATTCTTCAGGCTTAAACGATGGTGCTGCCGCTACTTTAATTGCTTCAGAAAAGGCAGTTAAAGATTATGGGCTAAAGCCTATGGCTAAAATCATTAGTTCTGCGGTAGTAGGTGTAGAGCCAAGAATCATGGGTATTGGCCCTGTTGAAGCTTCGAATAAAGCCTTAGCTAAAGCAGGTTTGACCATGAACGATATGGATATCATTGAGCTAAATGAAGCATTTGCCGCACAATCCTTAGCCTGTATAAGAGCTTGGGGACTAAAAGACGATGACCCAAGAATTAACCCTAATGGAGGCGCTATTGCTATTGGTCACCCACTGGGGGTAACTGGTGCAAGAATTGCTTATTCTGCCGCGCTAGAACTTCAACTCACCCAAAATAAATACGCCTTAGTTACACTTTGCATCGGCGTTGGCCAAGGATACGCTGCCGTTATTGAACGTGTTTAATCTAATTTTTAGTCATGCTGAGCACAGGGAAGTCCCGAGGATAAAAGGATTCAGTATGCATTGTGATTGGGGGAGAGTTTGTTTTAAAAACTCAGACCTGTAAAAAGGATTGGACTTTTAATTTACTTAATTTTGCAACTTGAATTTAAAATCAACAATTGTACTATGATTAGAGCAGTAATATTTGATATGGACGGAGTGATATGTGATACTAATCCTTATCACGAGGAGGCTTTTAAAGCATTTTTTAAAAGTAAAGGTATGGATCCTAGGGAAGAAGAATATTTAGATCACATGTTTGGAAAAAATAATGCTTATATCATGAGTCATTTTTTTGGTAGAGAAGTAGAGGGAGAAGAGCTAAAACAATTGGAAGATGAAAAAGAGAGTCTGTTTCGTGAAATTTATAAAGATCAATTGAAACCTATTGATGGTTACACAAAGTTTTTAAATGCTTTGAAGACAGCTGGTGTATTAACAGCAGTAGGTACTTCAGCTCCAAAGGCAAACATGGATTTGATTGCTAGTGCTTTAGGTTTGTTTGATAAAATGGATTCCATGTTAGCCAGTGAAGATGTACAGCAGCATAAACCCGATCCAGAAATATATCTAAAAACAGCTAAAAGACTTGGTGTTGAACCAGAAGATTGCGTTGTATTTGAAGACTCTTACTCAGGGGTTTCAGCTGGATTAAATGCAGGAATGCGGGTAGTGGCGGTATTAAGTACGCATACTAAAGAAGAGCTTCCTCCATGCGATTTATATATCAAAGATTTTACAAGTCTTAACCTTGAAAAATTGACAAATATATTAAAGCACTAAACTAAAGCTTTTTAATATCACCAAGGCAAACACCAAATCAAAAAATTAATGGTGGAATAATTTATAATTTTCATAAAGTCCTCTACCCTCAGCCTAACAACCGCAAAGCTTTAAAGAACGCAAAGAGTCAAATTAAAATTCATAATTCAAGATTTATAATTTTTTAGAAGCTTCCGTTATTTGCCTTATAGCTTGTAATAACCATTATAATTATGATATTTCAGGTTATTTTCAGAGGTTTAGGGAAATCAATTCTTGAATGTTAAAAAAGCAGAGAAGTAGAAATAAGTCTACATAATAGCTTAATTTAGTAGTGTAAACTTTAATTATGTTTGTTTTTAAGTCATTTTTATTTAGACTATTTGTGCCATTTTTTTTAATATGTGTAAGCAGTTTTATATACGGTCAGGAAGAATTTAATCAAAGCTATACCCGAGAATGGGGGACATATTTTAATACACCTGTCAATATTAGCATTAATAATGACAATAGTTTATGGTCTGCCTTCCAAGGGTTGAGTGATTTTGAAGAACTTATAGATGCTTTTTTTATTACCTCAGATGCTTATCAAACTAGTTATGGTGGAGGTACAAGAGATGCGGTTATTTGCAAATTATCTTCAGATGGAGAATTGTTGTATGGATCTTATTTTGGAGGAGATGGTTATGTAG
>PXFS01000117.1 GCA_003564185.1 Flavobacteriaceae bacterium | reverse complement strand
TTCTCACTTCTTAATTCTTTCCCCTCTCGCAAAGACGCTAAGACGCAAAGTTTCTGAAACAAATAACTCACAAACTCACAAACTCCCAAACTAACCATCTTACCACCACAGAGGCACAAAGCCCACAAAGAAACACATTTAAAATTTATAATTAAAAATTCAAAATTAGTAAACTTTACTTCAAATCGTATTGTTTTATCTTTCTGTATAAAGTACGCTCACTAATTCCTAATTCGTCTGCCGCTGGTTTTCTTTTTCCATTGTGGCGTTCTAATGACTTCTGAATTAATTCAATTTCTTTATCCTGTAAAGATAAGGTTTCTTCTTCTTCAATTTCTTCAGCAAAATCATAAGCATCATCAATTGCATCTAAAGAGCTGTTATTTTCCTTCTTGGGCTGACTTTTCTCCGGAATCTGTAAAATCTCTAACTGATCATCAAAATCGCTGTAATTCTGAGTTGTTTCTTCAGATTCGCCATATATCTTCTTGATTAATTGCTCGTTTTCATCTTTTACTTTTTTAGCATTTCCTTCCTGCATCAATTCTAAGGTCAATTTCTTTAGATCGTTTAAATCATTTTTCATGTCAAACAAGACCTTATAAAGAATTTCACGCTCGTTGCTAAAATCGCTTTCGCTTTTTTTCTTGTTTTCAATAACTGATGGCAAAGACGAAACCCTTGGTAAATATTCTATAATGGTAGAATGATTTACATGTCTTTCCTTTTCCAGTACCGAAATTTGTTCAGCAACATTTTTTAATTGCCTAATATTACCTGGCCACCTTGAATTTTCAATGGCATGAATGGCATCATCACTTAATCGAATGGTGGGCATATTGTATTTTCGTGCAAAATCCGATGCAAACTTTCTAAACAATAAGTGAATATCTTCTTTACGCTCACGCAACGGAGGTAAATTGATTTCAATCGTACTAAGTCGATAATATAAGTCCTCTCTAAATTTATCTTTTTTAATGGCGTCAAGCATATTCACGTTAGTAGCCGCTACAATTCTAACATTGGTTTTTTGTACCTGAGAAGAACCTACCTTAATAAATTCGCCGTTTTCTAGAACACGCAATAAGCGGACTTGAGTAGTTAGGGGTAATTCGCCAACTTCATCTAAAAAGATAGTACCTCCGTCAGCTTCTTTAAAATAACCATCACGGGCTTGCGTTGCGCCGGTAAAAGCACCTTTTTCATGACCAAACAATTCACTGTCAATGGTGCCTTCTGGAATTGCTCCACAGTTTACAGCAATATATTTTGCATGCTTTCTGTGGGATAACGAATGAATAATTTTTGGTAAACTCTCCTTACCAACTCCACTTTCTCCAGTGACTAAAACCGAAATATCAGTCGCTGCAACTTGCATGCTTTTTTCAATAGCGCGATTAAGCTTTGGCGAGTTGCCTATTATTTCAAAGCGCTGTTTTATTGATTGTACAGACTCCATAAATTATGCGTTCATTGGCGAATAATCTACCGCTTCTCCAAATAAAGTGGCGCTGGTACAATCTTCTACCTTTACCATTACATAATCACCTACTTTGTAATTTTCTTTGGGGAAAATTACCATGGTATTTTGTGAGTTTCTACCTGCCCAATGCGCATCACTTCGTTTAGACGATTTTTCAATCAACACTTCAACGGTTTTACCAACCTGTTGTTGAGTTCTATACAAGGCATGTTTTTGTTGTAATTCAATAATTTCAGTAAGTCTTCGTTTTTTCACTTTTTCAGGAACATCATCTTCAAATTTTCTTCCAGCCATTGTTCCAGGACGTTCAGAATAGGCAAACATAAATCCAAAATCGTATTTTACATACTCCATTAAGCTCAATGTATCTTGGTGGTCTTCTTCTGTTTCAGTAGGAAAACCAGCAATCATATCATGCGATATTCCACAATCAGGTATTAATTTTTTAATGTTGTCAATCATTTCAAAATATTCCTCACGCGTGTGCAAACGATTCATTTTCTTCAAAATCCTGTCGCTTCCACTTTGCACAGGCAAATGAATATAATTACAAATATTATGGTGTTTTGCCATGGTTTCAATCACATCCATGGTCATGTCTTGCGGATTAGAAGTAGAAAAACGAATACGCATCTTAGGCTGTGCTTCGGCTACCATATCCAACAACTGTGCAAAATTCACAGCGGTTGCTTGCGCCATTTTAGAAGCTTTAGCAAAATCCTTTTTCAGGCCACCTCCGTACCATAAGTAAGAATCTACATTCTGTCCTAATAAGGTGATTTCTTTGAATCCTTTTTCCCAAAGCTCGTTTACTTCCTGAAGAATACTTTGTGGGTCACGGCTTCGCTCTCTACCTCGCGTAAACGGAACCACGCAAAAAGTACACATATTATCGCATCCACGCGTAATGGAAACAAAAGCAGAAACCCCGTTAGATTGCAAACGCACAGGCGAAATATCCCCATAAGTCTCCTCCTTAGAAAGAATTACATTTACCGCGTTTCTTCCTTCTTCCACTTCGTTGATTAAGTTAGGTAAATCCTTGTAAGCATCAGGCCCTACCACTAAATCAACAATTTTTTCTTCTTCCAAAAACTTTTCTTTCAAACGCTCGGCCATACACCCCAAGACTCCCACTTTCATTTTTGGGTTTTGTTGTTTCACCGCATTGTATTTTTCAAGGCGTTTGCGCACTGTTTGCTCCGCTTTCTCTCTAATAGAACATGTATTCACTAGGACCAAATCTGCATCCTCTAATTGGTTAGTTGTATTATATCCTTCGTTGGCCAAAATTGAAGCCACAATTTCACTATCACTAAAGTTCATTTGGCAACCATAACTCTCAATAAAAAGTCGCTTGCTATTTCCCTCCTTAGCCTCCTTCACCAAAGCCGTTCCCTGAACCTTCTCATCAATAACCTTTTCCATAAGCGTAAAAAAATTTGGTGCAAAGATACAGTCTTTTGTAAAAGTGACAAAGTGTCAGCGAACATATCTCTTTTTTCATTTTTGAGGACTAAATTTGAAGCCAAGAACCTGCTTTTCGCTTAATACCAGTTATTATTTGAAATTACTGAAAGAAAACGATGATTTTTTTCTTAATGTGAATTAGAAAAATAAAGCATAGCCTTAGCTACCGTTTCTTTTTATAATGAAACAGAAAGGGAAAAAGGGCGTTTTATTTCGGTAATTTCAATTGATAAATTGTATAAGTCCGCAATACAAAGCAAAGGTTTTTAAGCTTTTTCAAGAGTTTCCTGCCAGTCGCTTTTCAAAAGAAAAAAACCAAAAGCTTTGTATTTTACGTGCTTTTCGCTACAATCAGGGCTAGGGTATTAAGGTAGTCAAATAAGCTGAATTTCTGTTTTTTTACTAGCAACTATACAACCAAAAGAATTAAAAACTATCTTTGGTGCGTAACAAATTAATATTCAGATGATGAAATCATCATTTACATTAAAATTGTTCCTAGCAAGAAACTGTTTTAAATAATACGATTTTATATCACCGAAGAAAATAATAACTGGTTTAAATATTAAAATATGAAAAATCAATTCGTAGTTTTATCCATACTTTTAAGTACGCTATTACTATCATCCTGTGTTACAATTAATTTAAATAGAGCTAATGCATCCAGTAGCTCCAAAAACCAAGTAAAGGGTTCTGGAGAGTTGGTAACTAAAGTTGTAGAGACCAATTCTTTTTCAGAAATCAATCTTGCTGTAGTTTTTGATGTGGAACTTATTCAAGGAGATGAAGAAAAAGTGGTAATTGCCGTTGATGATAATTTGCAAGGCTATATCTCGGTAGAAACACAAAACAACCAACTGCGTATTTCTAAAACTAAGGGAGCGCCAAATTTCAACAAAGCAAACGGACAAATTCAGATTTATTTTAAAGATATCAACCGATTAACGAATGCTTCAGTAGGTAACTTAAGCACCTCTTCAGTTTTAGTTTTAGATGAACTATATCTAAAAAATTCTGCAGTTGGTAACACTAAATTAGATTTAAATGTTCAGGATTTAGAAATTGTTAATTCGGCTGTTGGTCACTTAAGCTTAGAGGGAGTTTGTGAAAACTTCAAACTTGTTAATTCAGCAGTGGGGCATGTAAAAGCAAAAGATTTTAAAGTGAACTATCTAAATCTCAAAAATACAGCGGTTGGTAATACAGCAATAAATGCTTCAAAGGAAGCTAGTATTAAAAATTCTGCTGTGGGCAACCTGAGTATTTATGGTAATCCAGAAATCACTGAATTTAAAAACTCTGGGGTGGGAAAATTTAAGAGAGTGTAGTTTGTTTTTTTGTTTAAATTTTTATTAGTGTTAATCATTCATCTTTTAATTAATGCATTTATTTAGTATTCGTTCGTTATTTGTATTGCTGTTTGCAGGAAATTTCTTGCTTTTTCAAAATTGTTGTTGGAGAAATAGTGGAGATTTGTTGGAAACTTATCGTCTAACCCAAGAACAAAGAGAATTAATAGTTTATGAACAAGAACAAGAATTGAGTTTTGTGCACAGTCAAGGTTATCTGTTTGATTTGCAAGTCTTTACAGATGAAGATAGAACAAATGACCGTGAAGGTTGTGAAGATTATAACCGATTTGAATTTAAAGAGGCTGTGTTAAGGTCAGAATTACCTTTTTTTAAACTCAGATTACGGGTCTTTGCAACATCACCAGATTCTGAGAACGATGCAGTAGTTTCAATTACTGCCATTGGTGTATCGCCAAGCCAAGTTAAAAATTATTTTTTTAGGATTGATGAAAACCCTATAAGTATTGATTTAAATGGAGAAACCTTAAGTGATGTGTTTGTTTATGAGAGCTTTAATGAGGAGTTTTATATTTCAACCATCTTTTATAGTGCAAGTATCGGATTAATAAAACTTGAATTTTTAAACGGCGAGTATGTGGAGCTTCAAAACTAGTTGTAAAATTTTATTAGTAGTGGGCTTACTTAGTCTATCTGGTTGCAAAGACTACTGTATGGATTCAGTTTTTATTGAAGCTTATTCAGAAAAATTCAACTCCTGGTTTTTAGATACAACTATTACTCAAAAATCAGTAAGCTCTTCTATAGGAGTTTCAGAAGAAATAAATGTTGATTTCCAGTTTAGAGATTATGGAGATAGCGTTTGGGATGATTGCGATAATGTATTTCAGCGGTTAGAATCTAAAGGCGATTACACCTTTAACGTATTCAAATTTATATTACGTATTCAATTTGATAATTTTGGAGAAGAGGATGGGTTTGAATTTAGCGTTAGTTATGATCATTTTAGAAATTTGAGAAACTTATACCAGTCCAATTATAGATTTGTTTCAGAAAAAACAAATACTGTGAACCCTATAAAACGTTTAACCAATGTAGAAATTGGCAATCAGTTTTTTGAAGAAGTTTTGGAAGTGAATTTCAATGCTACTCAATTAGCTTCAGAAATTAAAACACTTTATGTAGTAAAGGAGTTGGGAATTGCACAGATTATATTGAATAATGGAACAGAGATTCAACTTCTTCAAAACTAGCAATTTTTGTTTAATGCTTTATACTTGTGCAATTGTATCAAGGAAAACAGTAGAAGTAGAAAATTGTTTTACCTAATTTAAAGTCCAAATTTTACATGATTTTTCTTAAAATCTATATAGTAGAAAAAAAAATCGTCTACATTTGCAGCAAAATCTATGATTATTTATGGCTAAGAATTTAGTAATTGTTGAGTCACCAGCCAAAGCAAAAACCATCGAAAAATTCCTTGGTAAAGACTTTAAATTGGCTTCTAGTTTTGGACATATTGCCGATTTACCTTCCAAAGAACTAGGAGTAGACGTGGATGGTGATTTCACTCCAAAATACATTGTTTCTAAAGATAAAAAAGATGTTGTTAAGAAGTTGAAAAATCTTGCCAAAGGAACAGATACGGTTTGGTTGGCTAGTGATGAAGACCGAGAAGGAGAAGCAATTGCTTGGCACTTGGCAGAAGAGTTAAAACTCAATGATTCCAATAGTAAGCGTATAGTTTTTCATGAAATTACTAAGCCAGCTATACAAAAGGCTATAAAAAATCCTAGAAAAATTGATTATAATTTAGTCAACGCACAACAGGCTAGAAGAGTTTTAGACCGTTTAGTAGGTTATGAACTATCCCCTGTTTTGTGGAGAAAAGTAAAAGGTGGACTTTCTGCAGGTAGAGTACAATCGGTTTCTGTGAGATTAATCGTAGAGCGTGAGCGTGAAATCCAACAATTTGAATCTGAAGCCTCTTACCGAATAGATGCCGAGTTTTCAACAACAGATGGGCAAAGCTTTAAAGCCAAGTTAGCTAAAAACATAGCTACACAAAAAGAAGCAGAGCAATTTTTAAAAGATAATTTAGGTACTAACTTCAAGGTTTCAGATCTAAGCACCAAGCCCGCAAAAAAGTCGCCAGCACCTCCCTTTACAACATCAACGCTTCAGCAAGAAGCGGCAAGAAAACTAAATTTTCCCGTAGGAAAGACCATGAGCATGGCACAACGCCTATATGAATCTGGGCGTATAACTTATATGAGAACCGACAGTGTAAATCTTTCAGACGAAGCCAAAAAAGGAGCGTATAAAGAAATTGTTTCCGCTTACGGCGAAGATTTTGCTCAATCAAGAAATTTTAAACCCAAAGCCAAAGGTGCACAGGAAGCTCACGAAGCTATACGACCAACCAATTTTGCTGTACATACCGCAGGTGATGAATACGACCAAAAAAGACTGTACGACTTAATTTGGAAACGTGCCATTGCTTCACAAATGAGTGATGCTAAATTGGAGCGAACAGTGATGAAAATTGAAGCCAATACCCACAAAAAAGAGTTTGTGGCACGAGGTGAAATGATCAAATTTGAAGGTTTCTTGAAGGTTTACTTGGAAAGTAGTGATGATGAAGATGAAGAACCACAACAAGATGGACTGCTTCCAAGAGTAAAAGAAGGAGAGGAGTTAATTAGAAACTGGATTCAAGCTACGGAACGATTTACTCGCCCTCCAGCTAGGTATACAGAAGCTTCATTGGTGAAGAAATTAGAAGAATTAGGGATTGGTAGACCTTCTACCTATGCGCCTACAATATCTACTATTCAGAATAGAAAATATGTAGAGAAAGGACAAATTGAAGGAATGCCCAGAAAATATAATCAATTTTCGCTAACAGAGGAAGAAATTAAAAGGGAAACACTTACTGAAAATGTTGGTTCAGACAAAGGGAAATTGGTGCCAACTGATGTTGGAATGGTAGTTAATGATTTCCTGGTTGAACATTTTTCAGGAATTTTAGATTACAACTTTACGGCAGAACTTGAACGCGATTTTGATGAAATTGCAGAAGGAAATAAGCAATGGACTCAAGTGATGAAAAATTTCTATTCTGAGTTTCACCCTAGGGTTAAAGACGTGGAAGAGAATGCAGAACGTGAAGTAGGTGAGCGTGTGCTTGGAGAAGATCCAAAAACGGGAAAGCCCGTGAGTGTGCGTTTAGGGAAATATGGTCCAATGGCACAGATTGGAACGGTAGAAGATGAAGAGAAGCCACAATTTGCTAGCCTGCGCCCAGGACAAACTTTAAATACCATTACTTATGAAGAAGCCATGGACTTGTTTAAACTTCCAAAGGAGTTGGGTGAGTATAAGGGTGAGAAAGTAGAAACCAACGTTGGAAGATACGGACCATATGTAAGGTACGGAAAGAAGTTTGTTTCACTAGATCGTGCAGAAGATCCTTTAGACGTATCTATGGAACGTGCATTGGAATTAATCAAAGCCAAAGAAAAATCTGAAGAACCTATCTATCATTACCAAGATAAACCTGTACAAAAGGGTGTAGGAAGATTTGGCCCCTTTTTAAAGTGGGATGGCATGTTTATCAATGTCAATAAAAAATACAATTTTGATAATCTAAGCGATGGGGATATTGAAGAACTTATTGAAGATAAAATCCAGAAAGAGAAGGATAAGCTGATACACCATTGGGAGGACGAAGGAATTAAAGTAGAAAAAGCTAGGTGGGGTAGATTTAAAGTGACGAAAGGGAAAAAGAAAATTGAACTGCCTAAAACAACTGATGCTAAAAATTTAACATTAGAAGAAGTAAAGGCAATGTTGGATAAAAACAAAAAAGCTGCACCTAAGCGAAAAAAAACTACAAAGAAAAAGTCAAAGAAAAAATAATTGCTTAGTTTTGACGAAATCATAATGATTTTAAGCTAATTTTTTTGATGACTGAATTTGAATTTTTATATCCATTAAATGATCAGCTACTAGAAAAGATACAAACTAGTGGTCATCCCAAACAAATTGGAAAACAGGTTGACTTCTATCATGATTTTGATGAGATTGACCTAGGTGATTATCAAATAGCAATATTAGGTATTGAAGAAAATCAATCTTCAAAAATTTCTCAATCAAAGTTTACTCATATAAGAGAAAATTTCTACCAATTATATCCAGGTAATTGGTCTTCCAAAATAATTGATTTAGGAAATATACAGCAAGGGAATACTCCCGATGATACTAGATATTTAGTTGAGAAAATACTCTCTCATTTACTTAAACAAAAGCTCATACCTATCATTTTAGGAGGAAATAAAGAATTAATCTATGCGCAGTATAGAGCTTATTCAGAAGTTAAGTATATGGTTAATTTATTGGGGGTGAGTCACACTTTTGATTTGGGGGATGCTGACTTAGACTTATCAGCAACCAATTACTTAAGTCATATAGTTGTTAAAAAGCCATATAATTTATTTAATTATACAAATCTCGGTTATCAGACATTTTATGTCAATCAAGATGAAATAGAGTTAATGGAGCGCCTACTTTTTGAGTGTTATAGATTAGGAGGTGTGAAATCAAATTTGAGTATGGTTGAGCCACTCTTTAGAGATGCTGATTTTACATGCTTTGATATGACTTCGCTAAAATCAAGTGAAATTGGATCCTCTTCACATCATATGGTGAATGGGTTTACTGCTCAGGAGTTTTGTGCTTTCTCAAGGTATGCTGGAATTAGTGATAAAACAAGTAGTTATGGGGTCTATGAACTTCAGCAGTTTAATGATAGCTCAGCTTTTGCATCTTTAATTTCACAAATGATCTGGTATATAATAGAAGGCATTAATTTACGTTTTAACGAAGAATACCCTCAATTTAACCAAAATTTCACTAAATTTACCGTTCCAATTGAGGATCAAAATTTGGTTTTTCTTGAAAGTAAAACATCAGGTAGGTGGTGGATTGAGATACCGTATTTAGGTAAAGGCAATAAATTGAAGGAACAGACGTTTATATCTTGTTCAAAAGAAGATTATTTAAATGCTTGTAAATGTGAGTTCCCAGAGCGTTGGATAAAGTCAAAAATCAAAAATGAACTTTAGATTTAATTTAAAATTAATATCTTATTAGAAAAAAGTTGGTTTTTAGAAAATATTTAAATAGGTTTACAGCCGAAAAATTACGTTACTATAACATATAGAAATGAGAAATTTTATAAAACTATTATTAGTTGCATTGGTGCTGATGAGTTGTGGAAATAACGATAGAGGTCAGCTAGTTGGTGTAGAAGGAAAAAAGTGGAACCCTGAAAAGCCGTATGGAATGGTCTTAGTAGAAGGAGGGGCATTCATTATGGGTAAGTCAGATCACGATATTGCGGGATTAAATGATGCGCCTACCAAAACAGTTACGGTGACCTCGTTTTACATGGATGAAACTGAAATTACAAATTCTGAATACAGACAGTTTGTGCACTGGGTGCGTGATTCAGTTGTAAGGCAAAAACTTGCTGAGGCTGCTGAGCTAGCAGGTGAAACAGAGGGTGGTAGAGGTCGTGATCGCTCGATTGGTACCTATGCATTTAAAAATGCTGCTGATGAGGGAGATTTAACACCTTTTCAGGAATTTTCAAGACATTATGACCCCATGGATCAGATGATTAATTGGGATGTAGATATTATTTGGGATGAGAGTAAGTATCCAGATGCAGACTATGTGTATGTAATGGATGACTTTTATTTGCCAAATGAACAATCTTACAACGGAATACGAATGAAAAATGTAGAAGAATTTAAATATTCTTACAAGCAGATGGATGTTGAGGCAGCTGCTAGGGCTGAAGGAGATCGTTCGGAGTACATTAAAGAGTTTGTTGTTCCTATATATCCTGATACTACTGTTTGGATAAAGGATTTCCATTACTCTTATAATGAGCCATTGCATAATGATTACTTTAATCATACGGCGTATGATAATTATCCTGTGGTGGGAGTGAACTGGAATCAAGCAAAAGCCTTTGCTGATTGGAGAACACAATACTTAAATAATTATAGAAGGTCTAAGGATTTAGCGCCTGCTAATATGTTTAGATTACCTTCTGAAGCAGAGTGGGAGTATGCTGCTAGAGGTGGTTTGGAGTCTGGAACTTATCCTTGGGGAGGACCTTATGCTAAAGATGATCGGGCGTGTTTCAAAGCAAACTTTAAACCGTTAAGAGGAGATTATGCTGCAGATGAGGCTTTATATACAGTTGAAGCTGATTCTTATGAACCTAATGATTTTGGTTTGTATAATATGTCGGGTAATGTTTCTGAGTGGGTAAATACTTCCTATGATGCAGCTTCTTATGAATACATGTCAAGCATGAATCCAAACGTAAATAATAAAGAGAATAAAAGAAAAGTGATACGTGGAGGTTCGTGGAAGGACGTAAGCTACTTCTTGCAAGTAAGTACAAGAGATTTTGAGTATGCAGATTCTGCAAGAAGCTATGTTGGGTTTAGAACAGTGCAAGATTTCCTTGGTAACAGCTTAAATCTAACCAACCGAAGAAGATAAAACAATTTTAAACAACAAATAAATAATAATTTAAATTTTACGATTATGGCACAATCAAAAGCAGGAAAAAGAATTAAGAATATGGTATATGGACTAGGGGCAGCAATTGTATTAATTGGTGCGCTTTTCAAAATTGTACATTTTGAGATAGGTCCTTTAACAGGTAATGTGATGTTAACCATTGGTCTTGTAACAGAGGCATTAATTTTTACATATTCAGCATTTGAACCAATTGAGACTGAATTAGATTGGTCTAAAGTTTATCCTGAATTAGCAGGCGGTGAATCAACCGATAAAAAATCTAAAGCTGTTGCTAAAGATGAGCAAGGAATGCTATCCAAGAAATTAGATGACATGCTTAAGGAAGCTAAGATTGATTCTAAGTTAATGGAAAGCCTAGGGCAAAGCATCAAGAATTTTGAAAGTGCTTCAAAAGGTATTGCGCCAACAGCAGATGCAATGAACTCGCAAAAGAAATATAGCGAAGAAATGGTTAAAGCTGCTCAGCAGATGGAATCCTTAAATAATTTATATAAAGTTCAATTAGAGTCAACTACTAAGCAAACAGAAATCAATCAAGCGGTAGCAACTAACGCAGGCAAACTTAAGGAACAAATGGAGTCTTTAACCGCTAACTTAAACTCGCTTAACGGTGTGTATGGTGGAATGCTAAGTGCTATGAGCCCTAAGGCATAATTGGTTTTTAAAACAGTTGAATTAATAATTTAAAATATAAACATGGCAGGAGGAAAAGAATCACCAAGGCAACAGATGATTAATCTGATGTATCTTGTATTTATTGCAATGCTTGCATTAAATATGTCTAAAGAAGTGTTGTCTGCATTTGGTCAGATTAATGAATCTTTAGTTTTGAGTATTGAAAGTATTGAAGATAAAAATAGATCAGCATTACAAGGTTTAGAGACAAAAGCTCAGGAACAACCTAAGCAGTTTGCTTCGGTTAGAGATGATGCAATGCTCATTGATGGATTTACCACTGAATTATTTGATTACTTTCAAGGCGTAAAAGAAGGGTTTGAAAGCTCTGTTGATGATCCAAATGATTACGAAAAGATGGATAAAGATGCAGCGGTTAATGAATACTTTATGAAAAGTGGTAAGTTAAAGCCTGAAGGTGAAGAGTTTATTGCTAATATGCGTTCTTATAGAGATAAAATGCTGGGAGTTTTAGGAGATGATCCAAAATTTGCTAGCATTGTAAATACAATTAATGATAAATTTAGTGCTGAACCAGTACGTCCAAAAGATGCAGCTAAAAGTGCTGAGGTTAATTATGTTGAGCATCACTTTGTAGGGTATCCTATGATTTCTACAATTACTAAAATTTCGAATTTGCAGCATGATATGAAAATACTTGCTAACGAAATTTATTCGTTAAAATTAGCAGGACAGCTTACTGTTATGGCCTCTATGGATAATTACGAGACTTTATTACAAACAGATCGAGGTGCGTATTACCAAGGCTCTAATTTTGATGGTTCTATTGTTTTAGGAAGAACAGACGCAAACACAGTTCCAAATAGAGTAGAACTTACTCTTGATGGAAGAACGCTTACAGAAGGTAAAGATTTTGAGATATTAAAAGGTCAAGTTAAACTTAATGTGCCTACTGGTTCAGCGGGTGATAAAAAAATTGAAGGTAAACTTATATTTACAGAAGGTGGAGAAGAACAGGAAGTTAAAGTTAATCAAACCTTCCAAGTAATTCCTAAACCAGAGCAGGCTATTGTTTCTGCTGATAAGATGAATGTTGTTTATCGTGGTATTGACAACCCTATTACAGTTTCCATTCCTGGGATACCTGCAAATAAAGTGAGAGCTAGTGCTCCAGGATTAACAAATGTTTCAGGTACAAAATATAATTTAGTTCCTAAAACAGGACAAGAGGTAAAAATTAATGTCACTGGTGAGATAGATGGTGAACCTGTTAATTCGCCACCTGTAGTCTTCCGTATTAAATCTTTACCAAGACCTACGCCAACTGTTAGAGGAGAATTCCAAGAAGGTGCACCTATTTCTATGCCAAGGAAAGCACTTGAGATTTCACCAGTAGGTGCAGAGTTTGAAAATTTTGATTTTGATATCAAACCTGTTGTTAAAAGATTTTCAGTTTCCATACCTGGTCAGCCAGCTGTTACTGTAAATGGAGATCGTTTTGATGCAGCAGCTAAGCAGTTATTAAACCTTTCTAATGCAGGCGATGTAATTCAAATATTCGATATCAAAGCAGACGTTCCTGGCGTAAACGTTAAAAATATGCCACCAATTCAAGTTAAATTAAGTAACTAAATATTGAAACGATGAAGAGTGTTATCACTTATTTATTTGTAGGTTCTTTAAGTTTTTTAACTTACACTCATGTTAATGCACAATCTAATGTATTGAATGCAAAAACACCGGCAGAGGTTGGAGAGCTTACTGATGACCAAAAAGAGTACGATGATGATAAGCCATTGGATTATGGCTATGTGGGCGATAGAGATATCTTATGGTCGAAAACTATTTGGGAAAAAATTGACCTTAAGCAAAAAGTCAATTTCCCTATGTATTATCCTACTAAGAGAACAGTGATAAACAAAAATAGACGGCCATTATTTCAGGTTTTAGTTGATGGTATTAAAGACGGAGCTTCTGATGATCCTTCAGAAAATGCTATTAAACAAATATATAGAACTAGTTATTTTGGTGAAGATGCTAAGTTAGTTGATGAAGAAGCTTTAGCAAGGCTTTCTCATATTTCTCTTCCTGATGCAGCTTACAATATCTTGGATCAGTATGGTATAACTGGTACAGAAACAGTTGATTTAATGTTACAGCGTTTTATGGCTGGTACATTAGAAGATTATCCTGAACTCTACCCAGCTGAACTTTTAGCTCAATTAGAGCCATTTCTAATACCTGAAGAAATCACTGCTCTGGATATCGAATACTACCATATTAAAGGGATGTGGTATTTTGATAAGAGACAAGGTGAAATGAGGTATAGAATCCTAGCTCTTGCACCTGTGGGAGTTGATGTTAAGAAAAAAGGCTCTGGCGATGAGGGTGAACCTATCGAATATTTTTGGGTGTGGTACCCTGACGCTAGAAATGCTATGCATAACGCAAAAGTATTGAATAGTCAAAATAGTTCTAAACCTTTAAGTTTTGATCATCTTTTGAATTCTAGACGCTTTAATGCAGTAATCTATCAAACTGAAAACGAATATGGTGATCGTGAAATTAAAGACTACATTCAAGATGATGCCATGATGCAGTTGTTAGAAGCAGATCGTCTTAAGGAAGAAATAAGAAATTTCGAATTGGATATGTGGAATCACTAATTTAATTTCCATTACAATTTTTATTATTAGCCCTCTATCTAAGAGGGCTTTTTTAATCTTGCACAGCATGAATTTATCATCTAATTTTAAAGATTTTTTAATTGTAGGATTTGGCATTTCAGGTCTTGCGATAGCAAAACATTTGTACGATAAAAAAATGAGTTTTGATGTTATTGCAGACTTACAACCTAAAGCCTCTTTAGTTTCTGGAGGTCTTCTTAATCCAGTTGCTTTAAAACGTTTAAAACTTGCTTGGAATGCACAATTCTTTCATGAATACGCTGTTGATTTTTATTCAAACTTTACTCAATTATTAAATAAAACCTATCTGAAGAACACTTCAATCTTTCGAATTTTTTCAAGTACGGAAGAACAAAATCAGTGGTTTTCTACTTCAAAAGATAATTTAATTACCAACTATTTATCCAAGGATTTAACTTTTTTAGAAGGGATCAAAAACCCTTATAAATCTTCTGAAGTACTTCACTCATATCTATTAAATTTAACTGAATTAATCTTTGACTTTGCTGATTTATTAGAACAGAAATCTAGTTTCTATAAGGAACTATTTGTGTTTGAAGAACTTGATGTTCATTTAAAAAACTTTATTTACGGTTCAAAAACATATAAAAACATAATCTTTACAGATGGTTTCTCAGTACAATTAAACCCATTTTTTAATTACCTTCCTATTTATGGAAATAAAGGCGATTATTTAATTGTGAAATGTCCTGAGCTATCTCCTGATAAAGTATACAAGGCTGCTAAGTTTTTGATTCCTATAGGAAACCATATGTTTAAGTATGGAGCTACTTATGAACGTAATTTTAACCATGAACAACCTTCTGATGATGCTCGTAAAAAATTAACGGAGGAATTAGATGAGCTTCTAGAAATGGATTATCAAATTATAGATCAAGTTTCAGGAATACGCCCCACAACAAATGATAGAATGCCCGTGTCTGGTTGCCATCCAAAAATCAAAAACCTATTTATTTTAAACGGAATGGGCAGTAGAGGAATATTGAGCTCACCTTGGTTAGCTAAGAATTTAATTGAGTCTATTATTCAAGATAAATCTTTACACTCAGAAACAAATGTTGCACGATTTACAAAAAAATATTTTTAACTCTTGGCTTTATTTTTATCGTAATTAAAAAAGAAATTAATCCAAATATTTCTTGCCATTCGCATATTTAATGGCATTGTAACAACTAAGACACCTATAATAGCAAAGAATGAATTCAACTTACTTAAGCCTATGAAATAGTGTGCTATGATAAATGAAGCTACAGCAATTGCAACACCAAGCCCATAACTCACATACATTGCTCCATAAAAGAATGAAGGTTCTATTTTGTATTTTGTTCCACAATTAGAACAATTTTCTTTCATTTCATAAATTTTATTTAGCTTATATGGATTTTTTTCCTGATACATACTTTCTTCCTGACAAACGGGACAAGTTCCTGTAAAAATACTATATAATTTAGTGCCTTTCATTTTCTTATATTTACTTTCGCAAAAATAATAAACATAAACTCATTTCTTTGTAACCTATGATACATGTTTCTAATTTAAGTGTGCTTTTTGGAGGTGATCCACTTTTTAATCAAATTAACTTTAGGTTGACCAAAGGTGATCGAGTAGGGTTAATTGGTAAAAATGGAGCAGGAAAATCAACTTTACTTAAGATTCTTTCTGGTGAAATCAGCGATTACGAAGGCGACATGTCTTATCCAAAAGGGACTAAAATTGGTATCTTAAAGCAGGATATTGATTTTGATGAGGGCTGTACGGTCTTAGATGAAGCTTATAAAGCTTTTGAGGAAATTAAAACCCTTGAAAAACAAATTAACTCTATCAATCATTCTTTACAGACTAGAGTAGACTATGAGTCTGAGTCATATCAAGATTTAATTATCAATTTGACAGAGCTTCAGCAACAATTGCAATTGCTAGGGGGGTATTCTTATCAGGGAACAGCTGAGCGTGTTTTGAAAGGGCTTGGCTTCAAAGAATCAGATTTTGAAAAGTTAACGAATGAATTTTCTGGTGGATGGCGAATGAGAATTGAACTTGCTAAATTGTTACTTCAAAATAACGACATTATGCTTTTAGATGAGCCCACCAATCACTTAGACATAGAAAGTATAATTTGGTTGGAGAAATTTTTACAATCTTATCCAGGCTGTGTGGTTATTGTCTCTCATGATGAAATGTTTTTGGATGAAGTAACCAATCGAACTATAGAGATTTCATTAGGTAGAATTTACGATTACCCTAAGCCATTTTCCGAATTCAAATTGTTACGTCACGAAATAAGAGAGCAACAATTGGCTGCTCAAAAAAACCAACAAAAAGAAATTGAGCAAACAGAAAAACTCATCGAAAAGTTTAGAGCAAAAGCCAGTAAAGCTTCCATGGCTCAATCGCTGATTAAAAAACTGGACAAAGTTGAGCGCATAGAAGTTGATAAAGAAGACAATGCTCAAATGAATGTACACTTTGAAATTAGTAGACAACCAGGCAAGGTTGTTTATCATTCTGAATCAATTTCAAAAAGCTTTGGCAATAATAAGGTATTAAGCGATGTGTCTTTTGAAATTGAACGCTCTGATAAAATTGCTTTTGTAGGTCAGAATGGACAAGGAAAATCTACCCTAGCTAAAATTTTAGTTTCAGAATTAGATTTTGAAGGTGATTTAAAAATTGGACATAATGTTGAAATTGGTTATTTTGCTCAAAATCAAGCTGAATACCTTGATTTAAATAAAACTGTCTTAGACACTATGATTGATGCTGCTGATGCTAAATCAAGACCTAAAGTCAGAGACATATTGGGTTCATTTTTATTTAGAGGCGACGATGTAGATAAGTTTGTAAAGGTATTATCTGGTGGTGAACGAAATCGTTTAGCTTTAGCAAAGTTGCTTTTGAGTCCTTTTAATGTACTTATTATGGATGAGCCTACCAATCACCTTGATATGCAGTCTAAAGATGTCCTCAAGAGAGCATTGAACAACTACGATGGAACGCTAATAGTAGTTTCTCACGACCGTAAATTTTTACAGGGCTTAGCCAATACAGTATATGAATTTAGAAATGGAAATGTAAAAGAGTTTTTAGGAGATATTGACGCCTACTTAGAAGAAAGAGAATTTGAAGATATGCGGGCTGTTGAGTCTGATGAGGAATTAAAACCTAAAAAGAACGAGAGCAAACCGGCTAACAATCGCTCCTTTAAAGAGCAAAAAAAACTAAAATCATTGACTAATCAGCTTTCTAAAGTCGAATCTAAAATCAATAAATTAGAACGTACCATAGAAGAAATGGATAGTCAATTAGCAAATGACCCTGAACTAGCATCAAATACCGACTTTTTTAGTGAGTATGAAGCTACAAAAGAAGAGCTAGATAAGTTGATGAGAAAATGGGAAGAAATCGAATTAGAATTTGATCAAGTTTAATCAGGTAAATGAATAATACAGAAGAAGTTTTTTACCAGTGTCCTCACTGTTGGGAAGAAGTAAGTATCCTTGTTGATACTTCTCATGATATGGTACAATATATAGAAGATTGTGAGGTTTGTTGTAACCCCATAGAGTTTACTGTAAAGGTTTCATTAGGTCAAATTATAGATTTTCAGGCTACTACGTTGGGGCAATAATATTTTGCCTAAAATGTTTGGTTAATAGTTTTATTTTTTCGTATATTTGCAATCCAAATCGCGGGATAGAGCAGCAGGTAGCTCGTCGGGCTCATAACCCGAAGGTCACTGGTTCGAGTCCAGTTCCCGCTACAGAGCAAAGAGTTAACTTTAATTAGTTAGCTCTTTTTTTGCTCCAAATTTTATTGATTAAGAAGGACGAGAAGTTTACCCTGAGCGAAGAGAAACGTAGTCGAAGGGAGTCCAGTTCCCGCTACAGAGCAAAGAGTTAACTTTAATTAGTTAG
>PXFS01000010.1 GCA_003564185.1 Flavobacteriaceae bacterium | reverse complement strand
CCAAATTTTATTGATTAAGAAGGACGAGAAGTTTACCCTGAGCGAAGAGAAACGTAGTCGAAGGGAGTCCAGTTCCCGCTACAGAGCAAAGAGTTAACTTTAATTAGTTAGCTCTTTTTTTGCTCCAAATTTTATTGATTAAGAAGGACGAGAAGTTTACCCTGAGCGAAGAGAAACGAATTCGAGTGCTGTTCTCGCTACTAAAAAGTCCCTCATTGTTGTGGGGCTTTTTTATATTAAGTTTGGTTATAGAATATGTTCTTTATGTTTTAAATCCTTTTCACCAGAAAAGCATTATATAGGCTATACTCAAAATTTAATTTCAAGATTTCGATCACATAATGAGCTGGTAAAAAATGGTTTACAGCTAGATATCGCCCATGATTTGTGATTTGGGTTGAATTTTATTCGCTAAAAGCTGAAACTCTATCTAGAGAAAAATTTCTAAAAAGTGGAAAGGTCAAGAATGGTTGCAAAATAGCGTAAAGGGTTTTGGCTCATACTCGCTATAGGCGCGTCTACGACCTGTGGAGGAGGCACAGGTTCGAGTCTCCGCTAGTGGCAGACTATAATCAGACCCTTTTAGGTGTTTTTTATGATTGAGTTTAATAAAATCGATTTTGGATTGGTTTGAGCAACACAGCTTAATTAAGAATTTGTAACATAAAAAGGGCTTACTGCTAAAAACTTTGTATGCAAATACCCACAGAATTAATTGATGTAGTTAGATGAGTTTTAAGAAATTGTATTTAACTTAATGTTTTTTTGGTTGATTAATGACTTTCTCTTAAATGTATATCTTCTGTTACGAGAATCACAATGCCTATTTTCACTTATCAATTCAAAACCTAAATGACAAAATTGATTTAAAACAGCTGTAGTAGAGTTAAAAGCAATTTTATCCCCCATTTTATCCCGAAGAAAAAAGTTTTTTATAATTACATTTTCAGCTGAATAATCGCCAAAAACCTTAACAAAAACATCATACCTAAATGGTCTTTCTATTGTGTTTACACTAATGTAAACATCGGCATATTCCTGAATAAACTCATTGGTAATTAATCTTTTTTGTTTTTCAATTTCAACACGCTCCTGTTTCCTGTCTTCATCGTAATAGGATATATTTTCGTAATGATAGCAGGAGTGTGTCATAATTCCAATTAGAAATAAAATAATATATAATTTAGTAGGTTTCATGTGAATTTTTTTAATGCTATATGTTACTATACGGTTCATTATGAAAATCAAAATTTTTGTTTTTGATTTTCTGTTCTAAGCTTTTACTACGTTTCAAAATGAATGATCTTCGGTTGTCTGTCTCAGTAATATTCACAATTTTAAATCCTATAGCGTCAAAATAGTTAAGCACCTCTGGAGTGTGATAAAAAACCATACGCTCTCCATCTTCATCTCTCAAAAATTGACGATAAGATCTTTCGTGCTTAGGGACTTCTTTGCCGCTACCAAGTACCCTAAGGTAAAATCCAAAACCAAATCTTGAAGATTCTATTAATTCAATAAATTCACCTGAATTTTCAACTAAGTAATTGGCAGTCAGTAGCTCTTTTTGTTGATTTTGCTGCTCTAAAATTGACGTAGAATTTGTGCTGGCCTGTTGGTAAGAGCTACATGAGATAAAAAGTAAACTAACTGCAACTAACATGCTATTTATTTTGAGCGTTTTCATGGTTCTATATATTTTTGGGTTAAACTTGAAACATTATTAATTAGTTATTTTTTGCGTTTAAAAATCCAACATTCATTGGCTTCGTTTGGACTGCAAATATTTTCATAAGCATAGCCTAGATCAGAAAAATAATTGATTACCTGAATAGGTGAATAGAATCTTAATTTTTCACCGAGCTGATCTCTTAAAAAGGACTTTGATCTATTTTGCAAATAGTAGTCTTGTCCAAAATCTACTTGAATATGACGTGCTCTAGACATAAAAACTTGACTTTCCCATGCTTTTATGTAGTCTCCAGCTTCAGTTCGTAAATCTGAATTATTAACATATTGAGCATTTCCAAATGCTATTCCAATCAAAAAATAAATTAACACTAATAAAATTCTCATAATTCATTATTTTAATTTAACTATTCCAAAATGTATACCATTTATTATATTTTGCTTACAATAATTCAGTTTAAGGTTCAAAAAGATAAATATACTATCGTTTTTGTGAATTTATTTTTAAGTTTTTAGAAAATGAGTTGTCAATTCGATTATTTCAAAATTAATGTTTACTATTGATTTAAAATTTTGAGTTATGAAACTTAGCTTAGAGGTGCCTGTAGATGAAGCTAGCTTGAAAATGAATTACCATCACCAATCATTCTTTTTAGGTTCGTGTTTTAGTGAACATATTTCCACAAAATTAAAATACTTCGAATTTAATTGTCTTTGTAACCCAATGGGCACTTTTTTTCACCCATTTAGCATTGAAATTTTTTTAGGGCAGGTGTATTCTAATCATCGCTTTTCCAAAACAGATGTATTTCAATATAAAGGGGTTTATCGTTGCTTTGATGCCCATTCTAAATTAGCTTCTTTGAAAGCATCTGATTTAGTAAATCAGCTTAATCAAACCATAATCAGCACTAATAATTACTTAAAAAAGGCCAATTTTATTTGGTTTAGTCTTGGCAGTGCCTTTGTATATTGGCACAAAGAACAAGAAAGATATGTAGCTAATTGTCATCAATTACCAGCTAATCATTTTAGAAAAGAGTTTTCTTCAGTACAAAAAATCTACGAAAGCCTGTATAAAATAGTCAGTTATTTACGAAGCCTTCAACCTGAACTTCAAATAGGCTTTTCAATTTCGCCAGTACGTCACATAAAAGATGGTATTGTTGAAAATACAAGAAGCAAATCACATCTTCATACGGCATTGTATCAGCTGTTAGAAAAAGACCAAGATTTGGTATATTTTCCTGCTTATGAAATCTTTCATGATGAACTAAGAGATTATCGTTTCTATGCTTCAGATTTGGTTCATCCAAATTCACTTGGAATCGAATATGTTTGGAATAAGTTTAAGCTTTCAAACATTGATTCTAGTTGCTTTAATATAATGAAAAAAATAGATCAATGGAATAGGGGTAATAATCATAAAGTCTTATTTCCTAATAGTCAAAGTCACCAGCAATTTTTAAAATTTCAAGAACGACTAAGGCTCGAGATTGAAAATGACTTAAAATCATTTCAATCGTCAAAATAATCTGTTCAAAATCTTCTATAGTATGATGAAGCCTAAAAAAAGCTATATTTGATTTTTTAAAAAAATCAATTAATGTCATTATTTTTTTGCTTAGAATAGAGTGTTATTCTAGGGTTTAGTTTTATAATATAGAATCAATTCATGAAACCAAAAATAGAACAGGATTTAATAGTTAAAACTGCGGCTAAATTAATTCGTGAGCGTGGATTTGTAGCAATGAGTATGAGGGATTTAGCTGACGAAATGGGGATAAAAGCAGCATCCATTTATAATCATGTTAGCTCAAAAAATCAAATTCTTGAATTGATAATTTTACAACTAGCAGAAGAATTTATTCATCATATCAATCAACTCAACCAAGCACCTCAGGCTTCTAAGCAAATAAAAGAAATAATTCAGCATCATATTGATTTAGCTATTGAACGCCCTAACTCAATTGCGGTATTAAATAATGATTGGATTCATTTAGAAGCGGAAAAGTTGAAACTTTTTAAATCCATGCGAAAGCAATACGAAGACCAATTACGTTTGATTATAGAACAGGGGGTTTTAGAAAAAGAGTTTAAAAACATACATTCAGAAATTATTCTGTTCAGTCTGTTGTCAACACTTAGGAACCTTCATCTATGGATTAAAAAAAGAGGAGGTATTGAAAAATCTGTTTTGATAGAAGATGTAAATCAGATTTTTTTGACAGGCATTTTAGCTTAAAAAAACTTTTTATGCAGAGTTAGTTTACCAATGGGTTCCTTAATTAAGGTTTTTAAGGTTTTCATTAATTTGGTCAATATATGCTAAAACTTCCTGTCTACCTGTTGCATTTTGAGAAGAAGTCACAAAATAGGGGGGCATTTCCTCCCATACAGTAAGTAGTTTTTCTTGGTAATTAGCTAAATTAACTTCAATTGCTTTTGGTTTAATTTTATCTGCTTTGGTGAAAATAATTGAAAAAGGGATGGCATTGACCCCTAACCACTGCATAAATTCCAAGTCAATAGGCTGCGGTTCATGTCTTAAATCAACTAAAACAAAAGCATTTACTAGCTGATGTCTTTTTTCAAAATAGCTCTCAATAAAGCGCTGAAACTTTTTCTTTTCGGTTTTACTTACTTTGGCGTAACCATAGCCAGGTAAATCTACTAAATGCCAATTTTTATTGATAAGAAAATGATTAATTAATCTTGTTTTTCCTGGCTTACCAGAAACCATAGCTATTTTTTTTCTTTCAGTAAGCATATTGATTAAAGAAGATTTGCCCACATTGCTACGCCCAATAAACGCATATTCCGGTAATTTAGAATTTGGACATTTAAGTACATCTGTATTGCTGACAACAAATTCTGCCGAAGTAATTTTCATTTAAAGCTTGTTTTTCTTCAGCCAACCCTCAAGAATTTGATTAAATTCATCGGGATGCTCCATCATTGCTGCATGCCCACATTTATCTATCCAAAACAATTCTGAGTTAGGAAGGAGTTGATCAAATTCATCAGCTACCTTTGGTGGGGTAACTTCATCTTGTTTTCCCCAAATGATGCAAGTAGGTTGATGCATATTAGGTAGGTCTTTAGCCATATTGTGGCGAATAGCACTTTTGGCAATAGCTAAAATTCTAATAAGCTTATTTCTGTCTTTTATTGTCTGATATACGTCTTCAATTATCTCTGGTGTAGCTACTTCTGGATCATAAAAAACGTCCTGTGCTTTCTTTTTAATGTATTCATAATCACCCTTCTTAGGGTAAGAGTCACCCATGGCGCTTTCATAAAGACCTGAGCTTCCCGTTATAACAAGTCCTTTAATAAGGTCTGGATACAATTTAGTAGTTAGTAATCCTATATGCCCACCTAATGAATTGCCAAGTAAAATCACCTGCTCGTAACCTCTTGCAGTGATAAATTCTTTTATAAAACTGGTGATATTTTTAATATTTGTTTTAAGCAGCGGTAAGGAGTATATGGGCAGTTCAGGAATCACAACTTTGTACCCCTTGCTAGGAAAATAATCTGCAACTCCATCAAAATTACTTAACCCACCCATCAATCCGTGGAGTATTAAGAGTGGAGTTCCTTCTCCTTCTTCGTAAAACTTAAACTTGCCTTCCTGTTGTATTTTTTTATCCATTCGGTTGAAAAAATTTCAAGTTTCAAATATAGTATAATATTACAAGTATATATAAAATTATTGTATTTACACTTATAAGTGTTGTAATTTTATCTTCGTCAAATTAATTAAATCAGGTTTAATGTTCTCATAATCATTACTTTAAATTTAATTATGCTTGCATAATATTTTTATGTAAACCTATCTGACTAATCTTAAATATCTTAGAAAATTTTCCCACTTTTTGTCATTTTTGAGTAAAAATCATCTAAATAAGGCTTTCAGATGAAGGTTTTAAATGTTATAAAATATATTTTTTCATATTCTTAATTTCGTGGAAATCAGTAATAATAGGAGTTTTCAGCTATTCATAAAAACTTATCAACAATTGTGGGGTAAAGTGGTATAATGTGGTAAAAAAATTAATATTTTTGAAGAGTAAATATTTGTTTTGACACATTTAATAGGAACATACGAATGTAAAGTTGACTCAAAATCCAGGCTCTCAATGCCATCAGGGATTAAGAAACAGCTTTTGCCTAAACTTGAAGATGGTTTTGTCTTGAAGCGTTCTGTGTTTCAGAAATGTTTAGAATTGTATCCTATGAGTGAATGGGAAGTGCTTATGCAAAAATTAAATAAGCTTAACCGATTCAAGAAAAAAAATAATGATTTTATTAGAAAGTTTACAGCTGGAGTTAAACTTGTAGAGGTAGATGCTAACGGCCGTTTACTTATTCCGAAAGATTTAGTTGCTTTTGCAAGTATTCAGAAGGAGGTGGTTGTAGCTTCTGCAATTAATATTATTGAAATTTGGGATAGAGAAGTGTATGAAACATGTATTGAAGACGTAAGTGATTTTGCTGATTTAGCAGAAGAAGTAATGGGGAATGATGACAACGACTAACTACCATATACCAGTTTTGCTCAAAGAGAGTGTGGACGGATTGCAAATCAATCCAGACGGGGTGTATGTTGATGTGACCTTTGGCGGTGGTGGTCACTCCAAAGAAATTCTCTCAAGATTATCTGCTAAAGGAAAGCTTTATGCCTTTGACCAAGATCCAGATGCACAACAAAATCGAATTGATGACCCTCGTTTTACTTTGATTCCTGAAAACTTTAAATACATGAAACGCTTTCTGCGTTTTCATGGAGTTAAAGAGGTGGATGGAGTATTAGGAGATTTTGGGGTTTCGTCTCATCAATTCAATGAGGCCGATCGGGGATTTTCCATTCGCTTTGATGCGCGCTTAGATATGCGCATGAATCCAAAAGATGAGTTGGATGCTTTTCAGATTGTAAATACTTATACAGAAGAACAACTTATCCAACTTATTAAAGAGTATGCAGAAATTAGAATTGCTCCAAAGATAGCTTCTGCTATTCTAGAAAAAAGACAATCAGCTCCTATTGAAACTACATTGCAGCTTAACGAAATTGTAGCTAGCTTCTTTTCTGACCGAAAGTTAAACAAGATGTTGGCTATGTTTTACCAGGCCCTTAGGATTGAAGTTAATCAAGAAATACAAGCTTTAAAAGCTTTTCTAGAGCAAACAGAAGAAGTGGTTGCAGTTGGAGGAAGAATTAGTCTGATCTCTTATCATTCATTAGAAGACAGGCTAGTCAAACGATTCATTAGAAGTGGTAAATTTCAGGGTGAAGTGGAAAAAGATTTTTACGGAAATCCTTTAGTGGCATTCAAAAAAGTTGGAAAATTGGTTACCCCATCTCAGGCCGAAATTCAACAGAATTCTAGGGCAAGAAGTGCAAAGTTAAGAATAGCAGAAAGAATTGATAAATCCATTTCATTATGAAAATGAAACTTTTAGATCTAGCTAGAGGAAAGTTTTTAGTGAGCGATGGTTCATTTAATAATTGGGTGTTTATTTTTTACTGTACCTTTTTAGCTATAGTAATGATTGGGCGTTCTCATAGTGCTGATAAAAAAGTTATGGAAATTGCAGCTATTAATTATGAGGTAAAAAAATTAAGAAGTGAGTTTGTTGACACTCGAAAAAAAGTCATGCAAGAAAGAATGGAGTCAAATATTGCTAAAAAAATGAGGTGGCGAGGGATTTATACCTCAGATATGCCCCCACAAAAAATTATAGTACAGAATAAATGACCAACAACAAAGACATATTAAATCGATTTTATGTTTTGCTAGGATTCATCATACTCTTGGCAGGATTTGTTGGTTTTAAACTTTTTCAAATTCAATTTCTAGAGGCAGAAAAATACAAAGAGCTGGCGGATAAAACAGTCTATAAAAACTTTACTATTCCGCCAAATCGTGGAAATATCTACGATGCAAATATGAATTTATTAGCTACATCCGTACCAAAATATGAAATCAGATTTGATGCTAAAACGGTTTCTGATAAAAACTTTAAAGAAAATTTAGTTCCGTTAAGTCAGGAACTATCAAAGATGTTTGGGAACACCCCAGCGCATTGCCAGCATAAACTTAAAAAAGCTCGAGCTACAAATAATCGTTATTTGTTTCTTGCTAAAAATGTAGATTACTCAGACTACATGAAAATTAGAGAATTCCCATTATTTTCATTGGGTGCTTACAAAGGAGGTTTAATTGCTGAACAAGAAGTAACCAGAGAAAATCCTCTTGGAAAAATTGCAGAACGAAGTATAGGAAGAGGGGTAGTAGGTTTTGAAGGTGCTTTTGATCACTACTTAAAAGGTGAAAAGGGACAGCGCATGAAGCAAAAAATTGCTCAAGGTCAATGGAAACCTCTCAACGACTTGAACGAAGTTGAGCCAATTGATGGCTACGACATAGTCACTACATTAGATGCAAATATTCAAGATATTGCGCACCATGCGCTTTTAGAACAATTGGAGATTTTTGAGGCAGACCATGGCTCTGTTGTAGTCATGGAGACTAAAACAGGAGAAATTAAAGCAATTGCCAACTTAGGAAGAAGTGCTACTTCAGGAAAGTATTACGAGAAGTTAAATTATGCTATTCGAGAAGCCCATGAGCCTGGTTCTACCTTTAAGTTGATGGCTTTAGCTGCAGCTTTAGAAGATCAAGTAGTAGATACTTCGGCAGTTTTTGACACACAAGGAGGTAAAATAAAATATTATGATCGGGTTGTTCGTGATTCTCGTATTGGTGGTTATGGAGAAATTAGCTTAGCAGAAGCTTTTCGGGTTTCATCTAATACTGCCTTTGCGGAAATGGTGGTTAACAACTATGAAAACCAACCTGAAAAATTTGTAAATCGACTTTATAATATGGGGTTGAATGAAAAAATTGGCTTCGAAATCAAAGGAGAAGGAACCCCAAGAATACCTCACCCTCAAGACGATAATTGGTACGGAACTACACTGCCTTGGCTTTCGTTTGGCTATGGTGTTTCTTTAACCTCGATGAAAATACTTAATTTCTACAATGCTATTGCCAATGATGGAGTAGCTGTCTCTCCAAAATTTGTTAGAGAAATTAGAGATAAAAACAAGCTGATTAAAGATTATACAACAACCACTAAGTCAAAATCCATCTGCTCTAAACAAACTGCAGTTATTCTTCAAGATTTAATGAAGCAAACCGTAACTGATGGAACGGCAAGAAATATTAAAAATGATAATTTTTCAATGGCTGGAAAAACAGGAACCTGTCAAACCGAATATTGGATAGAATCCGGAAGATACATTTCTTCCTTTGTAGGCTATTTTCCAGCGGAAACTCCAAAATATACAGTTTCAGTAGTCGTTCATAAGCCCAATCCAAGTAAGGGTTACTATGGGAGTACAGTTGCTGCTCCAGTATTCCAAAAGATAGCGCATAAAATGTATAAAGATACGCCCATGCAAGATGAGATTAATTTTGTGGATTTATATCAGCCCTCTGAACATTTTCTCAATTACTTTGATTGGGCGCAAAAGTATAAAACTGTAATGCCTAATTTAAGAGGTATGCCTATAATGGATGCCGTTTCATTATTAGAAAATATGGGTTTATCTGTCAAGATTACTGGCACTGGACATGTAGTTAAGGAGCAATCTGTTCCAAATGGACAGCAAATAGAATTAGTTCAACCTGTAAAACTTATGGTGAATTGAATACTTTAAAAGACATATTATATAAAGCTCCTATTGAAGCTGTTGAAGGGAATACCTCTCAGCAAATTAGAAATGTGCATATTGATTCTAGGAAGGTAGGGCTAAACGATTTGTTTATTGCTATAAAAGGAACAGCTTCAGATGGACATAATTTTATAGATAAAGCCATCAGCCAAGGTGCGCTTGCTATTGTTTGTGAAGATTTACCTAAGCAACGACTGAAGGGAGTAACTTTTATTCAGGTTACAGATTCACGTTTAGCTGCTGCTCATATTGCTGCTAATTTTTACGATAATCCTTCAAAAGATTTGAAATTGGTAGGCATAACAGGTACTAATGGAAAAACAACAATTTCGAGTTTATTATACCAGCATTTTAAAGGATTAGGAGAAAAAGTAGGGCTTATTTCAACGGTAAATATTAAAGTAGATGAACATATATTCCCTACCCAACTTACCACGCCAGATTCCTTAACTATTAATAGTTTTTTGAGGCAAATGGTTGATGCTGATGTGAAGTACGCCTTTATGGAAGTTAGCTCTCACGGAATAGATCAGCATAGAACTGCAGGTTTAGAATTTGAAGGGGCAGTGTTTACTAACCTTAGTCATGATCACTTGGATTACCACAATAGCTTTGCCGAATATAGAGATGTTAAAAAACAACTTTTTGACCAACTTTCTAATAAATCCTTTGCTTTAGTTAACGAAGATGACAAAAATGGTGACTTTATGCTACAAAATACAAAAGCCAAAAAGTACACTTATTCATTAAAATCACATTCTAATTTTAAAGCTAAAATACTAGAAAATAATTTTCAAGGTCTATTGCTTCAATTGAATGATACAGAAGTGTATTCAAGTTTAATAGGAAGTTTTAATGCCTATAATTTGTTGGCGGTTTATGCCGTAGCAAATTTACTTTCAGTTGATGATTTCGAAAATTTAAAAATGATTAGTCGTCTTAAATCAGTTGATGGTCGTTTCCAGTATTTTATATCAAAAACGAATAAAATTACGGGAATTGTAGATTATGCCCATACTCCAGATGCCTTGAAAAATGTGTTAGAAACCGTTAACGCTATTCGAACAAAAAATGAAAAATTGATTTCTTTAGTTGGTTGTGGAGGAGATCGTGACAAAACAAAGCGACCATTAATGGGTGAAATTGCCGCCGATTTAAGTGATCAAGTAATTCTTACAAGTGACAACCCTAGAACAGAAGATCCAGAATTGATTATTAAAGATATTGAAGCGGGAATTAATCCTGCACATTTTTCAAAAGTGTTATCTATAACTTCAAGAGAGCAAGCCATAAAAACTGCTTGTCAGCTTGCGGGTGAAGGAGATATCATTTTGATAGCTGGGAAAGGACACGAAACCTACCAAGAAGTGAATGGGGTAAGAAGTGATTTTGACGATTTAAAAATACTAACTGAAACACTTAAAAAACTAAATAAATAATGCTTTACCATCTATTTGAATATTTGAATACTAACTATGATATCCCAGGAGCTGGATTATTTCAGTATATTTCCTTTAGAGCAGCTATGGGAATTATAATGGCATTACTTATTTCAACCATATTTGGTAAAAAAATTATTCGGTATTTGTTAGCCAAACAAGTGGGTGAAAGTGTTAGAGATTTAGGCTTAGAAGGACAAAAAGAAAAGGCAGGTACTCCAACTATGGGAGGATTAATCATTATTCTTTCTACTTTAATCCCTGTCTTGCTTTTAGCTAACCTTACTAATATTTATATACTCCTCTTGATTGTTACCACTTTATGGATGGGGGCAATAGGCTTTCTATATGATTACATCAAGACTTTTAGAAAAAACAAAGAAGGTTTAAAAGGTAAATTTAAGGTAATAGGTCAAGTTGGTTTAGGGGTTATTGTAGGTGCAACCATGTACTTTCATGAAGATATCACTATACGAAACACACAAGAAGCTATTGTTAATCAAGTTACTCAAGAAGTTGAATTGATTAAAAGTGAAGAAGTAAAGTCTACTAAAACCAATATACCGTTTTTTAAAGGGAACGAGTTGGATTACTCTAACTTAATTACTTGGATAGATCCTTCGTTAAAAAAATATGCTTGGCTAATTTTTATTCCTATTGTAATCTTTATTGTAACTGCTGTTTCTAACGGAGCCAATTTAACTGATGGAATAGATGGTTTGGCAGCTGGAAGTTCAGCAATCATTGTATTAACCTTAGGTATTTTTGCGTGGATTTCAGGAAACTATATTTTCTCTAACTACTTAAATGTTATGAACATTCCAAGAGTTGGCGAAACTACCATATTTATTGCTGCCTTTGCTGGGGCTTTAGTTGGATTTTTGTGGTACAATACCTTTCCAGCACAGGTATTTATGGGAGATACAGGTAGTCTAACAATTGGTGGAATTATAGCTGTACTTGCCATTGCAACAAGAAAAGAACTTTTAATACCCATACTGTGCGGGATTTTTTTTATTGAAAATTTATCTGTGGTGATGCAAGTAGGGTGGTTTAAATATACCAAAAAGAAGTTTGGTGATGGAAGGCGAATATTTTTAATGTCGCCTTTGCATCATCACTACCAGAAAAAAGGCTTGCATGAAAGCAAAATTGTAGTTCGGTTTTGGATTATTGGAATTTTATTAGCAGTAATCACCATAGTGACACTTAAAATCAGATAAAAAATGGAAAAACTAGTAGTGCTTGGAGGTGGAGAAAGTGGTGTAGGAGCTGCAGTTTTAGGAAGTAAAAAAGAGTATGAAGTTTTTCTTTCAGATCAAGGAAAGCTCAAACAAAAATACAAAAACGTTCTTTTAAATTATGGAATTGAATGGGAAGAAGGAAAACATTCTGTAAGTAGAATTCTAGCCGCTGATTTAGTAGTTAAGAGCCCGGGAATACCAGATGATGCTGCCCTGATAACACAGCTTAGAGCAGATGGAATTTCAGTAATTTCAGAAATTGAATTTGCATCTTGGTTTACTTCGGCAAAACTTATTGGTATAACAGGTTCAAATGGGAAAACAACTGTTACTAGTATGATTTTTCACTTGCTAAAAAGTGGTGGGCTTAAGGCTTCAATGGCAGGAAATATTGGACAAAGTTTCGCTTTGCAGGTTGCTGAAAAGGAGGTTGATCACTATGTGTTGGAGCTGAGTAGTTTTCAGTTGGATGGCATTACTGAATTTAAACCACATATTGCTGTTATTACAAGTATAACGCCAGATCATTTAGATCGCTACCAAATGAATTTTGACAACTACGTAGCTTCAAAAATGAGAATAGCGATGAATCAAGATGAGAATGATTTTCTTATTTATAACGCAGATGAGGAAAGCGTTCTCCAGGCCTTAAAAAAGCATCCTGTAAAAAGTCAACTAATCCCCATGTCGATTCATCCAATCAATGGAGAAAACGTGTTGTATTTGAATGAGAATCAACTAGTAATAAAAATTAAAAACAATATACTTGATATGAATATATCAGATTTAAATGTAAAAGGAGAGCACAATGCCAAAAATGCAATGGCAAGTAGTGCCGTAGCTAGATTGCTTAGCATCAGAAAGCAAACTATACGCGAAAGTATGGAAACTTTTCAGGGGGTTGAGCACCGTCTAGAGAAAGTAGTAAAATTGAATAAAGTAAGTTATATCAATGACTCAAAAGCAACTAACATCAACGCTACCTACTATGCTTTAGGAAGCATGAAGCAAGCTACGGTTTGGATAGTTGGCGGTGTTGATAAAGGAAATGACTACAGCGAATTAATGGAATTTGTGAATGAAAAAGTGAAAGCAATTATTTGCTTGGGGGTAGATAACCAAAAAATTATCAATGCTTTTAATAATGTAATTGATGATATTTACGAAACTACTTCGATGGAAGAAGCCGTTTTTATGGCCAGTAAATTAGCTGAAGCTAATGAAACTGTATTGCTTTCTCCTGCATGTGCAAGTTTTGATTTGTTTGAAAATTACGAAGATAGAGGGAGACAATTTAAAGAAGCAATTTTAAAATTATAAACGTATCATGGCGGAAGGCTTGAATACATACCTAACTCAATTAAAAGGCGATAAGACCATATGGGCTTTAGTAGCCTTATTGGCTGTGTTTTCATTTATTCCAGTTTATACTGCTAGTAGTAATTTGGCTTATTTAAATGGTGGAAGCGGTAATACGTTCTCATATTTACTTAAACATTTTGCTCACCTAAGTGTTGGATTCGTTTTTATGTTTCTAGTGCATAAAATCCCTTATCGTTATTTCAAAGGTTTGTCCATTATTTTATTGCCCTTCGTTATAGCACTACTTCTTTATACATTACTTCAAGGAACAACAATAGGAGGTGCTAATGCCAGTAGATGGATTCAAGTGCCCATTGTAAATATGTCATTTCAAACCTCTTCACTAGCTTCATTGGTTTTAATGGTATATATAGCTAGGTATTTATCTAAAACAAAAGATGAAAAAACCAGTTTAAAGTCTAGTTTATTACCCTTATGGTTACCCTTCTTTTTAGTGATAGGATTAATTTTACCTGCAAATTTTTCAACTGCTTTTCTCATTAGCTTTGGTGTTTTTGTTTTAGCTTTTATTGGGGGTTACCCAAAAAGAAACCTTGCAGCAATTATAGGTGTTGGTATTGTAGCTGGAGGTATTTTTGTTTTGCTAGCTGTTGCATTTCCAGATTTATTTCCTAACCGAGTTGATACGTGGATGAGTAGAATTGAAAATTATTCTGGAGGAGCATCTACCCAAGAGCAATACCAAGTAGAAAAAGCTAAAATTGCCATTGCCAGCGGTGGTATAACTGGAAACGGTATTGGTAAAAGTGTTCAACGAAACTTCTTGCCACAGTCTTCTTCTGATTTTATTTACGCTATAATCATTGAAGAAATGGGCTTGATAGGTGGGTTAGCAGTTATGCTTGCCTACTTAATTTTACTTTACAGAATAGCCATTATTACCACTAAAACAGAAGATGCCTTTGGAAAGCTACTAGTCATAGCCGTTGGTCTACCAATTATTTTACAGGCCTTTATTAATATGGGTGTTGCCGTACAATTATTTCCTGTTACTGGACAAACCTTACCATTAATAAGCAGCGGTGGAACTTCTATTTGGATGACATGCTTAGGAATTGGAATTATTCAATCAGTTAAAGCAGGTTGGGAGAAAGATGCAATTGATAAAGAAGTAATCAATAATCAGGATTCAGAAATTGAAAATCCGTTAGATGTACTAAGTGAAACACTATGAGTGAACCACGAATAATCATATCGGGAGGAGGAACAGGAGGTCATATATTTCCTGCAATTTCTATTGCTCAGGAAATCCAGCATAGGTATCCTAATGCTTCAATTTTATTTGTTGGTGCTAAAGATAAGATGGAAATGGAAAAAGTACCTCAGGCAGGATTCCCAATTGAAGGACTTTGGATTGCCGGGATTCAACGGAAACTGAACTGGCAAAACCTACTTTTCCCAGTTAAATTGTTAACCAGTTTATTGAAGTCAAAAAAAATACTTCAAAAGTTTCAACCTCATATAGCTATTGGTACTGGAGGATTTGCAAGTGGCCCCTTACTTAAAATGGCAAATCAGGCGAAGTTACCAAGTTTGCTTCAAGAACAAAATTCTTTTGCGGGGGTTACCAATAAATGGCTAGCAAAGGAAGCCGATGCTATATGTGTAGCATATGAAGGGATGCAAAAATTTTTCCCCCAAGACAAAATAATACTTACAGGAAATCCTGTTCGAAGTTCTATCCTTGCCGTTCCAGATTACAATGATTCAACATTTCAAAAGCAAGCTAAAGCAGAATTTAAATTAGATCCAGCTAAGCCAGTTTTATTAGTTGTAGGAGGTAGCCTTGGAGCAAGAAGAATTAATCAATTAATAGCTCATAAATTAAGTGACATTAAACAGCTTGGAGTACAAGTAATTTGGCAAACAGGTAAATTTTATATTGAAGAATATCAGTCATTGCAAAATGAGCAAGTAAAAGTAAGTGCTTTTATCATGGAAATGGAACGTGCTTATCAAGCAGCAGATTTTATTGTATCAAGGTCTGGAGCGGGTGCAGTAAGTGAATTATGTATTGTTGGAAAACCAGTAATTTTTATTCCTTCGCCAAATGTTGCGGAGGACCACCAAATCAAAAACGCACAATCAATAGTAGATAAGAATGGCGCAATTTGTATAGAAGAAAATAAATTAGAAGATGAATTTCTCACGAAATTTTCTGATTTAGTAAAAAATAAAGAGTTACAAAATCAACTAGGGCATTCCATTAAAAGGTTGGCAAAGCCAAAGGCAACAGCTCATATTGTTGATGAAGTAGAAAAACATCGGAATTTTAAAAATGAATAAATACCAGCACATATCAACTTATTTTTTTATTGGCATAGGCGGCATTGGCATGAGTGCCTTAGCGCGTTATTTTAATGCCTCTTCTAAACGTGTGCTAGGCTATGATAAAACACCTACAGAACTTACTCAAGACCTAATTAATGAAGGTATTGAAGTAGTGTATTCAGAAAATGAAGCCGCTAAATTACTGTATCAACTAGAACCCTTTACTACATTGGTAGTTTATACGCCAGCAGTCCAAACCAAAAGTAAATTAATCAAATTAAGCATTGAGCAAAATTTTGAACTTATTAAAAGAGCTGCTCTTTTAGGAGAAGTTACATTCGCGAAGAAGACACTTGCTGTTGCTGGTACGCATGGTAAAACTACAACTTCCGCTATTTTGGCTCATCTTTTACAGGAAACCAATGAAAAAGTAACTGCATTTTTGGGGGGTATACTGCTTAGCGAAAATTCAAATTACATCAATAAAGGAGACGAAGTTATAGTGGTAGAAGCAGATGAATTTGACCGTTCCTTTTTACACTTACATCCATATTCAGCAGTCATTACTTCTACCGATGCAGATCACCTAGATATTTATAAGACAAAAGAAGCTTTAGAAGAAAGTTTTACTCTTTTTCTTCAACAAATAAGTGAAGTTGTTTTTGTGGCTGAAGAAGTTCAATTGAAAGGAATAAAATATGGTTTTACAGAATTATCTGAAATTCGTGCACTAAATATAAAAGTAAAAAAAGGAAGTTACCAGTTTGATTTACTTTATAAAGATATGCAATTGAAAAATCTTCAATTGAAATTACCTGGCCAGCATAACCTTGCCAATGCTATAGCAGCTCTAGCTTTAGCTATTAATTATAATAAGGACAAGGCGCATCTATATGCAAAAGCTTTAGGCAGTTTCTCCGGAGTAAAAAGAAGGTTTAATTACCTTTATCAGTCGACTGAAATCTGTCTAATTGATGATTATGCGCACCATCCAACTGAAATTGAAGCGGCACATCAAGCAGTTAGAGAGATGCATCCAAATGAAAATGTGATGGTTATATTCCAGCCGCATTTGTATTCAAGAACTGAAAATTTTGCAGATGAATTTGCCCTGAGTTTGTCTGATTTTGATGAAATTTGCATCCTCGAAATTTATCCTGCAAGAGAAGCGCCAATCAGTGGAGTGAATGCCCAGTTTTTGTTGGATAAAATAGATCATAAAAATAAGCAACTAATTAAAAAATCGGATATTTTAAATTCGATTAAGGGTTCAACTTGTTCGGTAGTAATCTTTTTGGGTGCTGGCGATATAGGTGAAGAAGCACAAAAAATAAAAACAGTTTTCAATTCATGAAAAAGCATTGGAATCTCATACGGTTAATTCTATTGGTAGTCATTCTTATTGGTTTGATGGGATTTGCTAATCAACGTAACGAGCAGAAAAATTTAATCCAAGTAGGGGTTGAGGTTTTTCCGTTTGAAGAGGTTTTTATTACAGAAGATGAAGTGCAGCATTTAATTTTGCCAGACTTCATTGAAAATATGAAATTGAAAGATCTTGATTTACAGTCATTCGAAAATCAACTCATCACTCATGACCTGATTAAAGAAGCACAGGTCTTTTATGAAATAAATGGTTTTTTAGGGATACAAATTGTACAACGTAAACCCTTATTAAGGTTTTTAGATGGAGGTTTTCAATATTTAGATGAAGAGGGTAAAATCATGCCACTTTCAAAAAATTACTCTGCCCGAGTGCCTGTTGCTTTAGGTTACAATTCAACCTCTGTGCAAACTCTTTTTCCATTGGTGAAGAGTATTCAAAAAGACGAATTTTTGAGACAACATATTATAGGATTCAACAAGGATAGTCAGGGAGTAAATTTGAGCTTAAGAGAATCTAACTTTGTTGTTGTTTTTGGCGAAGTAAATGATATAGAATTAAAATTAAATAATTTAAAAGCCTTTTATGCCAAGGCAAAAAAGGACGGAAATTTAGCTACTTTTAAAAAAGTAGATTTGCGTTTTGGAAATCAAGTGGTTTGTACCAAAATTTGATAATTATAGATGATGGAACAGGAAAATATAGCAGTAGGATTAGACATAGGGACAACAAAAATTGTTGCTATGATTGGCCGAAAAAATGAATACGGGAAAGTTGAAATTCTTGGTATTGGAAAAGCCAAAAGTTTAGGTGTACACCGTGGTGTGGTAAACAATATCACGCAGACTATACAATCTATTCAACAAGCCGTTAGAGATGCTGAAGCCAATGCTGGTTTAAAAGTGGAGCAGGCAACTGTAGGAATTGCTGGACAACACATTAGAAGCTTGCAGCATAGTGATTACATCACTAGAGCCAATTACGAAGACGTTATTGAAGAAAAGGATATTGATACGCTTTGTAGTCAGGTGCATAAATTAGTGATGCTTCCTGGAGAAGAAATTATTCATGTTTTACCCCAAGAATATAAGGTAGACGGACAAGGAGAAATAACTCAGCCTATAGGAATGCACGGTGCAAGATTAGAAGCTAATTTTCATGTTGTTGTAGGACAGATTTCTTCTATCAGAAATATTGTTAGATGTGTTAAAAATTCTGGTTTAGAGTTAGGAGGAGTTAATCTTGAACCTTTAGCTTCAGCCAATGCTGTATTAAGTCAAGAGGAAAAAGAAGCAGGAGTAGCACTGATTGATATAGGTGGAGGAACTACAGATTTAGCTATTTTTAAAGATGGTATAATAAGGCATACAGCAGTAATTCCATTTGGGGGAAATGTAATTACCGAAGACATAAAAGACGGTTGTTCAATCATAGAAAAACAAGCTGAATTATTAAAAGTAAAATTTGGTTCGGCTTGGCCAGGTGAGAATAAAGACAATGAAATTGTATCTATTCCTGGACTTAGAGGTAGAGAGCCCAAAGAAATTTCATTAAAAAACCTTTCCAAAATTATTCACTATAGAGCTGTAGAAATCATTGAACAAGTTTTTCAAGAAATTAAAAACTATGGTCATGAAGAACAACGTAAAAAACTGATTGCAGGAATAGTTATTACAGGGGGAGGAGCTCAACTAAAGCACCTCAAGCAATTGGTTGAATACATTACCGGAATGGATACGCGAATTGGTTTACCCAATGAACATTTAGCAGGAGATACAGAAAAAGATACCGCAAGTCCAATTTTTGCAACAGCTGTTGGACTGGTAATGAAAGCTATTCATGAACAAGAACATAAAATCTTAGAGCAAAATGAAGAGAATAGCTCTAGTAAGGAAACTTTAGAGGTTGAAGAAGAACCAACCAATGAAGTAAATGATGAAGAAAAAATTACTACTGAAGAGGTAAAAACTCAAAAAGATAGAGCCACAGGACCACGAAGAAATATTTTTGAAAAGTTCTTTGATGGATTAAAAGATTTTTTAGATAAAGCAGAATAAAGACCAATAAAAATTATAATTATGAGCGAGCAAGAAAACAATGATTTCGACAAAATTTCTTTCGATTTGCCAAAAAATCAATCTAATGTGATTAAGGTTATTGGCGTAGGAGGAGGAGGTTCCAATGCCATTAACCACATGTTTAGACAAGGCATTAGGGGGGTAGACTTTGTGGTCTGCAACACCGATTCTCAGGCCTTAGAAAATAGCCCAGTACCCACAAAAATTCAGTTAGGGGTTAATCTTACCGAAGGTTTAGGTGCGGGAGCTAATCCAGATGTTGGAGAACAAGCCGCATTAGAAAGTTTTGATGAAATAAAAACGCTTTTGAGTACCAATACTAAAATGGTTTTTATCACTGCTGGTATGGGTGGTGGAACGGGTACAGGTGCAGCTCCTATTATAGCTAAACAGGCACGTGAAATGGACATCTTAACGGTAGGTATTGTTACCATTCCTTTTATGTTTGAAGGTAAAACAAGAAATGAACAAGCTCAATTAGGAGTTGAAAAGCTAAGAAACGAAGTCGATTCATTAATTGTAATAAATAACAATAAACTAAGAGAAGTATATGGTAATCTTGGTTTTAAAGCTGGATTCTCAAAAGCGGATGAAGTATTAGCTACTGCATCAAGAGGAATTGCAGAAGTAATTACTCACCATTATACACAAAATATTGATTTAAAAGATGCTAAAACAGTATTGAGTAATAGTGGTACTGCTATTATGGGGTCATCGGTAGCATCTGGTTCTAACCGAGCAATGGATGCTATTGAAAAAGCATTAGACTCACCATTGTTGAACGACAATAAAATTAAAGGAGCTCAAAATGTGTTATTACTTATTGTGTCTGGAACCGATGAAATTACCATTGATGAAATAGGAGAAATTAACGATTTTATTCAAGCTGAAGCTGGTAATTCTGCCAATATTATTATGGGTGTTGGTGAAGATGAAAGCCTTGAGGATTCAATTTCTATAACGGTTATTGCTACAGGCTTTGATACCGAGCAGCAAGATGTTATTGTGAATACAGAAACCAAAAAAATTGTTCATACTTTAGAAGATGAACAAAAAGCTGAATTAAAGTTAGATCCAAAAAAGACAACATCAGCAAGTAATTTTAGAAGAAACTCGAATCCTTCTCTGGAGAATGCAACACCTAAGAAGAAAATAATTCACAGGCTTGAAGATGATGTAGAAGATAATGAGGATTCTACTAATGAAATAAATAATCACTCTGAAAATCATGAAAATATAAACCCTAAAAATCCTTTAGATAAAGAAGATGATTTATTAGCAACTACTTCAAGTATGCGTTCTATTGACGTTGAAGTGGAGGAAGTGAATTTGGAAGAAGAAGATTTTGAAATAGAAGAGGTTAATCCTATTGTAAATGACAAGTTGGATGAAGAGGATAATTCATTAGATATGGATAATGAGTTGCCGCTAACTTTTGATTTTCCAATTCAACAAGATGAATCTAAGCAAAAAGATAAATCGCAAGTTGAAAATGAGCAGCCAAACACTTCAGGAGAGCGAAAAATTCATCATTTAAATTTTGAGGAATCTGAGGAGATTGAAGATATAAAAAATATTGAAGTAGTTGACGAAGTTGAGGTGACTGGAAATAAATCAAACGAGTCTGATTTGAAACATTACAACCTGGAAGATTACCAAGACTTAGAAGAACATTTGAATCAGGCTCAGCCTAAACAAGCAGCAGAACCTGAACAACCAAAAATAGAAAAATCTAAAGCGGAAGAAGACAACTTCAAAGTAAGACAAAAAACTGAAAATAAAGAGGATGATTCAGCAAAAGAAATCGATCCATTTAGTAGTTCTATAAATGACTTAAAAGCTTCTGCAGCTCAACGAAGAGCAAAACTAAAGCGTTTCAACTATCAATTCAAAAACAATCAACAGAACATTGATGAAATTGAAAAGCAACCCGCTTATAAGCGAGCAGGGGTTGAAATAGATCATTCAAGAAAGTCAGATGCTAATCGTTCAAGAACTAGTTTACAGCAAGATGAGAATGGAAACATCAACTTGCGTTCAAACAATTCTTTCTTGCATGATAATGTAGATTAGTAAATGGTATTAGTTGTATAAATTAGCAAAAGCGCCCATACAGGCGCTTTTGCTATTTAGAATATTCAATTACTAGTAGTATTTGGCTAATTCAATAATTGAAATTCAAAGGCAGGGAAACCACGTTCACCAGTCTCACTTACTAATGCTGTGAATCGTAATTTGTATATGTTTTCTTGTGTGTCTTGAATAATATAGAATCGATCTTCAAATAAACTTGGTGCTTGCCCAGGACCACCTCCTTGTCGCCAGGTACTACCAATGCCTCTTTGGTCATTAGAAAAATTACCTGAAACTACATTTTCAAGAGTAAAATCAGAATATGAATATTCATCTGTACTTACCTGATATGTCTCAGTTCCTCCATGGCGATTGGTTAGAATAAAATCGGTAAACATGTAGGATCCAGCATTTGGAATTTCATCAGTAAATACGGTGAAGTTTAAATCCCACTGTTCTTGTTCTGGCTCCACTTGAACTATATTTTGCTGATTCAAGTTAAAGAAAGTATGATTAAATCCTGGCGATTTAGAAATACTAACTTCATTAAATTCAGAGGCATCTAAATCTGCATATTGCAATACATATTGGTCACCATCTAGAAGCACACGTATTTTAAGGTATCCTCTTGCGGCACCACTTACCGCAACAGATCCAGTTTGCGGAGTTTCTGTACCTACTACATTACCCAAATTTAAAATATACACATGGTTTTCCTCTGGATTACTGCTTACTTCATCCATGGCAGTTTGATTTAGGTCCCCACTGGGTTCATCTACAAACACCATGTTTTCTGGGTTAAAATTACCAATGGCTATCTGAGGAATTAATGTTTCCACTGCTGCTTGGTTCACCTCTGCAAGGTTGGTGAATTCTGTTTTTCCAACAGCCATTTGAGTAGAATAATTAAGTACAACTCGGTTTTTGCTTCCGCTGTGAAAGGCTAAATCCCAAGCGTCTCTTGGAATCGCTGTTTGTTGTTGTCCACTCAAGTTGATGAAGACTTGGTTAGGCTGATTTGGACCACCAACTTCCGCTTCAAAATTCCCTCCTAGAGCGGCTGATTCTGATAAATTCACCGTTAAAAAAGTATTTCCAGAGAGTACAGAATTAGGAATACTCACTTCTGTAATTTCAAATTCAATGCTTTTTTCTTCGCCTTCCAGGACTTGTGTGAGTTGCTCAAAAGTAAAGCTAGTACTAGTTTCCCCAGTTTCAAAACTTAGATTAATTTGCTGGTCAACAGCTTCAGGGAAGGTGGTAAAATCTTCATTATAGCTAGCTTGCGCCGATGAAAAACCAACTTCTACAAATCCATTTTGAGGAGCAGGTCTAGAAAATACCAACTGAACTTCACGACTTTGTAAATCGTTACTTAATTGAATAGAAGGTTGCTCAAAGGCTACCACAAACTCACCTGTGGGTGTGTTGTTGTCATCGCTACTACAAGCGTAAATAAAATTCCGAGGAGGAATAATTGAATAAAAATAGTGTAATTTCTCATGATTTAAATAATTAAAAATTAAAGTTATATTGAATGCATAAAAAAAATGATCTTCCGTAGCCAAGTAGGAGACTTCTTGAGGCATCGCTATGTGCTCCCCCTTCTGTGGCTGTGGTATTTACTCGTCTAATATTCATTAGGTTTCTTGCTCCTAAAGTGATGTCTAATTTCCTGTCTAAAAATTGCTTCCTAATACTTGCATCAAACCACGCAAAAGATTCAAGCTTTCCCCTTACTAGTTCGGTTTCACCCTCCTCATTTTGGCGTTGTACAAATTGAAATTGTGGACCATTGTAATTGTAAAACAATGAAAACGTGGTACTCCATTTTGGAATGCGGTAATTGATGTTGGTATTGGCCTGTAAACGATATAAAAAGTCATCATCAAAATCTCTGCTATCTAACTGTTGAGATACTCCCTGAACCGAAATACCCGCATTTAGATTGAAGTTATTATGCTGAAAACTATGCGAATTTTCTATACCCCAAGTTCTAAATAAATCAATATTATTGAACTGATACTGTAAGGGCATATCGTTAATCACCGTTAGCTCTATTCTATCTTTTACCCGAATGTACCAAGAAGAAAATTTCACTTGCCACCTAGAATTGTCAGCGTTTAACCAAAACTTTCGTTTAAGGTGTACAAAAGCCGAAGTGCCAATCTCGGGGCTCAAATTTTCATTTCCGCGTACATCGTGATTTGAATCTACAAAGAAGGTGTATAATTCGTCATAATTAGGGACTCTAGGCGCAGTACCCAGAATTCCTCTTATTTCCCAACCATTCGTAAACAAATATTTTGTGGTAAATGAAGCGGCTATTAATGGGTCAAATTGGTTGGTAAGCATTAACCGAGCTCCGTGTCTAAAAGAAAGTCTTTTGGTAGCTCTTATTTCAGCAGTAGTAAAAAAATCATAAGCATCTAATCTTCTATTGATTTGTTCTCCTCCTAAGGGATTTGACATGGGCGAAGCAAATCCGTCAATTAAATTAATTTCATAGCCCGTTTGAAGCTTAACTTTCTCCCATGGAATAAAATTGTTGAGCGTTCCTCTTGAAAAAAATACGCGTCTGGATTCAAATTCATTTTTTTCAATATTGAATCGTTCTCGGTCTAATATTCGGTAATTAAACATTTCAACATCTCTTCGCTGTTGCTGAAAGGATAAAGAAACATCATAACTTGCTTGTTGAAAAGCTTTTCCGTTGAAGTTAACGTGATGTATAAAGCGTTCGGAGAAAAAATAACCATCAGAAGCTGTTGGATTAGTGGTTTGAGTGGCTGGATTAAAGTTGGTTCTTACTTGTCTTGAATAGCGATTAACTTGTTCATCAAAATATTCAAATTTGTAAAAGAAATTGAATTTACCTCTATAGTTAACCAGAGCTTTTATATTGTTTTGAAGTTTGTGCAACCATTCATGACCACGCAAACCATCATTTAATGGGTGATTTTTTCCTAGTTGTTCATTAAAAAAACCATTGAAGTTATTCCTGGTAAACATGGCGTTGGCGTACCAGTTTTCATTTATGTTTTTACCTACTTTAACAGATTGAATATGCCTTCCTTGATTGGTTAAATTATATTCATTACCAATAGTTTCTTCTTGGATGTAGGGAGTGATTTCCCAATTGTTTTCTGAAGATTTTTTGGTGATAATGTTAATCACACCCAAACCGCATTTGCACCATATTCCACTCCCATGGCACCTTCTACTATTTCAATACGCTCAATATCATCAATGTTGATTTGCGTTAAATCTCCCATATTTCCCATGCCTTCATCATTCACCATAGGAATATTATCAATCAAAATTTTAAAATACTGACCGTCCAAACCAAACATTTCCACACTAGACTTTCCCGTTTGTGCATTAGGGACAATATTGATGTTTAAACTTTGGTTCAACACATCGGCAAGATTATTAGCGGCTAGACTTTCTATAGTTGTTCGATCAATTACTTTAACTTCATAAACAGACTCTTTTACAGACTGCGGATTAATCTGTCCCGTTACAATAATGTCTTCTAAGCTTTCATTCCAGACCGAGTCTTGCACCCAATCAAAGTCGTCTTGCGCAAATGCAACTAGTGAACAACCAATTAATATAAAAATAGAGCAACTAAGTTTCATTATATTTATTAAGTCTAAATAAAATTATTTTCGGCAAATATATATTTTTATTTAGATTGAATAAAAATAATTTCATAGATTTGTCCCAGAAAATTGATTATAAACACTTATAGAAATGAAAATCAATAACTTAAAAATTTTAGCTTTAGTGCTTTTGAGTATCAACTTTAGTTTTGCTCAAAAAAGTAACTACAAGAAAGATGTTGAAGCCATCAAAGCCATGTGTGGATGCTATGAAGTAACTTTTAAATATACTGAAACATTTTCGCAAGAGATTGATTACGAAAAAGCCTACGACTATACTTCAGGGGCTTTAGAATGGGCAGAAGCAATTGTGGATGAGACGGGAGAAATTTCCATTCAGCATATTTTAGCCGTTGGCGAAGGTAGAGTGATAAAGCATTGGCGACAAGATTGGACGTATGAAGACCCAACTTCTTTTGTGTATGATAAAGATAATCAATGGAAGTTTTTCAAAAGAAATCCAAAAGAGGTAAAAGGTACTTGGACGCAAAAAGTGTATCAGGTAGATGACAGTCCAAGATACGCAGGAACCGCTACTTGGGTACATTATGACGGAAAACAATATTGGGAATCGGCAGATGATTCTCCACTACCTAGAAGAGAATATACCATCAGAGACGATTACAATGTAATGAATCGTGGAAACCGACATGAAATTACCGATTACGGTTGGGTACATGAGCAGGATAATAAAAAGATTTTACGAAAAGAAGGAGAAGAGGATGTTTTAATTGCTGAAGAAAAAGGATTCAATATCTACAAGAAAGTTGATGATGCTAAATGTGAAACAGCTAAAGAATGGTGGCAAGAAAATCAGGCTTACTGGGAGTTAGTCAACGCCAAATGGAATGAGGTTTATGCCCGTGAAGGGAAATTAAAGTTAGCTGAAAAAGTAGATGAGCAACCACTTTTTATGCATTTGTTTCCGCAAGAGGAAGTTGATGACCAACAACATATAGAGGAGGTTTTTGCGAAATTTATTTTAGATTAGAATAGAAGTGACAACTAAAACTGAGATTGTTTAACCCGATCAATCTCAGTTTTAATCTCAGTTATTTTTAAGGATAAATGGCATAATGATCAAACTATGAAATCAACATATTTTTTAGGTGCTTTTCTTGCTAGTTGTATGTCTTTTTTTTCCATACATCTAACTTTAGAAAATTCACCTTCTACTCAATTAGAGGTAAAAATGAAGAAAGCTATTGCACAGGTGATGGAAGCCAATGACTTTAAATTAGTTCCTATTGAAACTTCAATTTTATCAGATGCTAAAGCTTCTTGGGAAACAACAAAAACGTTTATTTATAAGATACAAATTAAAGAGGAGGTGGAAGCTTTTGCATATCTAGGTTAAGCCAACTCTATGAAAGATGTCTTTGATTACCTAATTATAGTAGATCCAGAACTTCAAATTCTGAAATCGAAAGTCTTGATTTATAGAGAGCAGCACGGGCAACAAATTGGAAGTCAGCGCTGGCTGAAGCAATTTGTAGGTATGACTAGTGACAGTCGCCCACAACTAGGAAAAAATATACAAGCAATATCGGGAGCTACTATTTCTGCTACATCTATGACTCAAGCAACTCAAAATGCCTTAGACCAATTGAATTATTTGAAATCTAAAAAAGCCTTGAGGCATGAATAATTTTAAATTAGCTCAATTGCCAACAGAATTAAAATGGCTTACAGCGGTTTTTTTGTTGGTATTAAGTGTGGGGTTCTTTACGGGCATTAACTTTGTTCACTTCACAACCGATGCTCATCTTCAGGGGATTCAAGAAAATTATTTAGGAAATGAAGACAATTTAGAGGCGGTGGAGATGAAGTTTAGAAAAACACCATCTCAAATGCTCAATATCACCCATACACACATACTTTCTATGTCGGTTATATTCTTTATTTTATCTGCTTTGGTGTATTTTACCTCTTCAAACTTAGGGTTGAGAAAGTTTTTAATGATTGAACCTTTACTTTCAGTATTATTTACTTTTGGAGGAATTTACTTATTATGGCTGGGCATTACTTGGATGAAATACGTAGTAATAGGTTCAGGAGCTTTAATGACTTTGAGTTTTTTAGGGAGTGTATTATTAATCTGTAAAGAGCTTTTTCTTCGTAAAAATCTTATTTAGCTTTTGATTGACTAAGTTTTATCATTCAGGCGAGTTAACTTTTATATATTTGCACTCGAAAATAAAGTTATGAAGTACGCAAATAATATTATAGAAACTATAGGAAATACACCACTGGTTAAACTTAATAAAATAGTAGAAGAAATCCCCGCAACGGTTTTAGCCAAGTACGAAACCTTTAACCCAGGGAATTCGGTAAAAGACCGCATGGCGTTGCAAATGATTGAAGACGCTGAGAAAGATGGTCGTTTAAAACCTGGAGGAACAATAATAGAAGGAACTTCTGGAAATACAGGAATGGGGCTGGCACTTGTTGCTATTGTTAAGGGCTATAAAGTGGTTTGTGTACTCAGCGATAAACAGAGTAAAGAAAAAATGGATATTTTAAGAGCAGTAGGCTGTGAAGTGCATGTTTGTCCTACCGATGTAGCTCCAGATGATCCACGCTCTTATTATTCAACATCAGCACGATTAGCAAAAGAAACTCCTAATTCTTGGTATGTTAATCAATACGACAATCCATCTAATTGCAAAGCGCACTTTCAATCTACAGGTCCAGAAATCTGGGAGCAAACCGATGGAAAAGTTACCCACTTTGTTGTTGGAGTAGGAACTGGCGGAACCATTTCAGGCGTTGGCTCTTACCTGAAAATGAAAAATCCAAACGTAAAAATATGGGGAATTGATACCTATGGTTCAGTTTTTAAAAAATACCATGAAACAGGTGTTTTTGATGAAAATGAAATCTATCCATATGTGACTGAAGGAATAGGGGAAGACATCTTACCCTTGAATGTTCGATTTGAAGTGATTGATGGTTTTGAAAAAGTAACCGATAAAGATGCTGCGGTTTACACCCAAAAGTTAGCTAAAGAAGAAGGTATGTTTTTAGGAAATTCAGCAGGAGCTGCAGTTAAGGGTTTACTTCAATTAAAAGAACATTTTAAGAAAGATGACGTAGTTGTTGTTTTATTTCACGATCATGGGAGTCGATATGTAGGTAAAATGTACAATGATGATTGGATGAGGAAGATGGAGTATATAGATTAGATATTCCCATAATCTTATCAATTTGTTCATTTATTCCCTACTAGTATCAATGTATTGGAATACATCTTGAACTTTTCTGGTTTTTTTACTTGGATTTAAATTTATTTTTTCGCCGTTTTTAAATTGAATAGACCAACTTTGATCTGCTTTAATTTTGAGGAATTCATTTTTGTTAATTTCACCAGAAAAACGAGATTCTATCTTTTTTTTCGATTTTTGTTCAATGTACATCGTTTTAAGATTTTGAACAGTTGAAGAATAAGTGAATTTTTCAACATCATCTTTTTTGACCGCTTGTTCAGAAAAGATAGAAAAATTCACAGTAATTATTTCACTTAAGTCACCAGTTCTAAAAGTGAAATCAGGTTGAATTTCATAATTTTTGGACGTAAACTTTAAAGGTTTTACAAAAAATTGATCTACGCTATCATTCACAAAGTAAGTCATCACACCTTTATGCGTTTCAAACCCATTTAACCCACTGGAAGAATTATTATTTCTTTGAAGAGGAGAGCAGGAAACAATAAAGAGCAGAATCAGAATTGAATTAATTAATTTTTTCATCTAATTTTTGATTATTGTAAGCTTTGCTAATAAGTTCTTCGTTTTTAGAAACCCAACTAATAACAAATGGTATGTCTTGTACTTTTTCTGCGTAGATAACAGAATATATGTAAAAGCCATTATGCGTATATAAAAGTTGTTTGGTGAATTTTTCAGATTCTTCCTTGTTTATAAAATTGAATTCTTTGGTGTTTAAAACTTGTTCAATAGTTTCTTCCAAGTTATTTTCTATAGCAGCTGCAATAAAAATTTGGTAATCATCGTGACTTATTACTTTATTGATAGGAAGGTTAAACTCTGGGTAATCCCAAATTGTTTCATACAAATCAATTAAATGTGATGAGCTAATTTCTTTTTCACTTTCAGAAAGTTTAAAATTTTCATTGTACCCGTAGGTAATTGAGTCAGTTTTGCTAGTAGAGCTTTTGCAGTTGAACATTAAGAGGGTAACAAATGCAAGTAGTATGGGAGTGTATTTTTTTTTCATATCAAAAAAAAAGCAGGAAACTTTAAGCTTCCTGCTCTAGTAGTTGTTTTACAATTAGTTTCCTGTAACTGTAGTCTCGTATTGTCTAATAATCAAAAGATAGTTAGTCATTTTGAAATCAACCGTAGAGATTTTTTTAATTCCACCTTTTTTAGCAGCTGTTCTAATAGAAGCATCACCACCGTCAAAAAATAAACCAAAAACTGCAGTTGTGCTAGCTGATCCAGTTTTAGATCCAACTTCATTGCTTGTTGCGTTTACTGGAACAGTTACTGAACACGAAGCCATTGCTAAGGCCATTGCACCTAAAATAAATAATTTTTTCATTGTTAAGAATTTTAATGTTTTGGTCAAATGTAGTAAAACTTTTCTTAAAACAATAGGTTTTATAAGAAAAACTTATAACTTGTTAGAAAACACTTATAATAAAACATGAAAGATGTGTTATTTGCTTTTTTCTTCATCACTTGATTCCTCAAACTCATCATATTCTGGGTATAAAAAGTTATTGTATGGAAAGCGAGTAATATGAATTTCACGAACCGCTTCATACACTTTCTTTCTAAACTCTTCTAAATTTTCCTTTTCTGTAGCAGAGATAAACAACACATTATCCCCCATTTTATTCATCCAAGTTTGTTTCCACTCATCTAATGTAAAGTGAGCAGAAGTTTTTTCCTCTTCTAGATTTTCTTCATCAAAATCTTCCGCCGCATAAGCATCAATTTTATTAAAAACCATCATCATGGGCTTGTCTAAAACTTCAATTTCTTTTAAAATTTTTTGTACAGAGGCTATGTGGTCTTCAAAATTTTTGTGAGAAATATCAACTACATGAAGTAGTAAATCTGCTTCTCTTACTTCATCTAATGTAGATTTGAATGATTCTACTAATTGAGTTGGTAATTTCCTAATAAAACCAACAGTGTCTGTAAGTAAAAAAGGTAGATTTTTAATAACCACTTTTCTCACGGTTGTATCTAAGGTTGCAAAGAGTTTATTTTCTGCAAAAACTTCACTTTTTGCAATTAAGTTCATTAAAGTAGATTTACCTACATTGGTGTAACCCACTAAAGCAACTCTTATTAAGCTACCACGATTGCCACGTTGAACGGCCATTTGTTTGTCAATTGTTTCCAGCTTTTTTTTAAGCAAGCTAATTTTATCCCGAACAATTCTTCGGTCGGTTTCAATCTCAGTTTCACCCGGACCACGCATTCCAATACCACCACGTTGACGTTCAAGGTGTGTCCATAAACCTGCAAGTCTAGGTAGTAAATACTCATATTGAGCCAATTCAACTTGTGTGCTGGCATAACTAGTTTGCGCACGTTGCGCAAATATGTCTAGAATGAGATAGGTTCGGTCAATGACTTTACACTTTAAAATCTTTTCAATATTTTTTTGTTGAGCTGGTGAAAGCTCATCATCAAAGACGGCTGTGCTAATGTCATTTTAAGCTACATACTCTCTAACTTGTTCCATTTTTCCTTTACCTATAAATGTTTTAGGATTAGGTTTGTCAATTTTCTGTTGAAATCGTTTGACAACTTCACCGCCAGCTGTGTAGGATAAAAAGGCAAGCTCGTCAAGATACTCTTTAGATTTTTCCTCATCTTGGTGTTGTGTGATAACACCAATTAAAACTACCTTTTCGTATTCAATTTCGTTTTTTTCTATCATAAAATAACTATTAATACAAAAATAAGGAATATCATTCTCAAAATTGCATTGATGTTAAAATGTTCTATAATTTTATTTACTAATCTAGTTTAAAGAGTCAAATTTTTTTTAATCATTCTAAATCATTTTAAATTTATAAATTTGAAACATTGTTGATTTTACTAGTTTTCAGAAATTATAGGTATAAATTTTAATAGTTTGTAATGTTTTGAAAATCTGATTAATATAACTTTCGTAAAATTTATTTAAATTTAAGTTTAACTTATTGGTAACAATTTTATATATTCACACCCTAAATAAATATTGAATGAATAAATATTTACTAGCAGGTATCATTTCTTTATTTTCATTAGTTTCCTTTGCGCAAATCGGTGTGATTGAGAATTTTGGTGACGGCGTGCCAGCGGGTTGGACAAACAATGGGGCTAATTTTTTTGTAACTGGTGTAGAATCTTGTACCACAAATAGCATCCGTGCCAATGTTTGGGGAACTGGTGCGTCTACTACTAGCACATTAACTACTCTTAATTATGAAGGAGAATCTAATGGTACCGACTTAACTATATCATTTGAATATAAAATTGTTGATTGGAGTGCAGCAACCGTTGCTACAGCCCCAGGTTGGGGTTTTTTTGATGTTGAATACTCTACTGATGGAGGTGTAAACTGGGAGTTATTAGACACTATTGATGATGATAATCATGTGACTTCTAATCAATGTGCTACTTTATCTTATACAGTTGATGCTGACGATATTCCAAATGGCTCTGACTTTCAATTTAGGATTTTTGTAGACCGTCAAGATGGTGATTTTTGGTTTTATCTTGATAACTTTAGCTTTTTACAAACAACTGATGATACTCCTAACTGCGATGCAATATTAGCTCAAGATGGGGAATCAGATTTCCCTGTAGATGGAAATATTTCTTGGTCAGCTGCCACTGGATTAGCTACTGAGTATTTCTTAACCGTTGGAACAACGCCTGGAGGTAATGATGTAGTTGATAATGAATCTACAGGTCTTTCAACATCATTTAATTTTGATGAAGATTTAGATTATGAAACTACTTATTATGTCACTATACTTCCTTCTAATGCAAATGGAGATGCAGATGATGCAGATTGCCAAGAATTTTCATTTACCACCGAAGATGATCCTTCACAAACTATTGGTTGTAGTGAAGGTCCTTTTTCAACTTCATATTGTTATGGGAATAATGAAAATATAACCTTTGAATTTACTAGTGATGATGGTTCAAATTTGAATTTGAATTTTAATGCTGGTAATATTGAGCAAAACTTTGATAATCTAATTGTTTTTGATTCAGATGGTACTGTGCTTTACGATTTTAATGACGAAGTGCCTGGTTTTGGTAATTTTGATGTTTCTGGATTAAGTTTTCAATCTTCTGGAGATACAATTTCTTTTCAAATTACTTCAGACGGGTCTGTTAGTTGTGCATCTTCTGCAACATATTTTCCAATTGAATATACCGTTTCTTGTGCTACTTGTATTAATCCCCAAGCAGAGTTTGATTTGGTGAGTGATTGTTTAAATGCTCCGCAGTTTTTTGTGGACATAGATATTACTGATTTGGGAGACGCATCTTCACTGGAGATTTCAGATAATCAAGATGAATTTACTCAAGTGGTTACTGAGACTGGAGTGGTTCAAGCAGGGCCATATGATAATGGGACTGATGTTGTTATTACAGTAGAAAATGCCGATGATGTTAATTGTGTAGTAAATTCACCTACAATAACCCAAGACATATGTTCTGAAGTTTTTGTTGATTGTGATGAAGGTCCAATAACAGAAACTTACTGCTATGGAAATAATGAAGATTACGAAATCACATTTGTGAGTAATAATGGAGAGCCTTTAAATATTAATATAAATGCTGGTTTTGTTGAAGTATTTTTTGATGAATTTGTAGTTTTAGATACTGATGGGACTGAATTAGCATCGCTAGATGGAGATATCTCAGGAAACTCTTTTCAATCTACTGGTGATGAATTAACCGTTTTGATTAACTCAGATGGTTCTGTAAGTTGTCAAAATAATAACTATGAAGAAATTGAATATGTTGTTTCTTGTGCAACATGTATTAATCCGCAAGCAAACTACGAAGTTGTAGATGATTGTGATAGTGGTACGGATCAATTTTTTGTAGATATTGATATTACAGATATAGGAGATGCTACTTCATTGGAGGTGTCAGATAATCAGGATGAATTTTCAGAAATAGTTAGTGCAACTGGTATAGTTACCTTTGGTCCCTACCCTAACGGAACTGATGTTCAAATAACTATTGAAAATTTAGATGATGTAAACTGTGTCATTTCAAGTCAATCATTAACTCAAGAAGCTTGTCCGCCGAGTAATTCAGCTTGTGATAATGCAGAAGTTGCTCCAGTCAATAATGGGAATCTTTGTGAAGAGTTGGTTTCTGGAACTTTGTTTGAAGCTACAGCAACTTCAGTACCTTCTTCATGTCATGCAACCATAACACAAGATGTTTGGTATGAATTTGAAGCTACTTCAGATACTCATTTAATCTCAGTTATTCCTGAAGGTGCAGGAGGTGCTCCATTGGGTATTGCGTTTTATGAAAACGATTGTGATGACTTGAATGAGCTATTTTGTAGTACTGAATTCAATAATTTTGGTAATTCTAATTCTATTGTAGCTGAAGACCTTACCATAGGAGAGACCTATTTTGTTAGGATTTATTCTTTCGGTACGCAAAATTTAAATTTCGATTTATGTATAACTACTCCTGAATTTTTTGAAGATAATGAGCTTTGTGAAGATTTACAACCATTCTGTGCTCCTGTAGATGAGGAAGGTAACCCAACTCCTTTGGTGTTTCCGAATGGATATTTTTATTTAGAAGCATCTACGGCAGAAGATGGACCTGATTATGGATGTTTATTTAGTCAACCCAATCCGGCTTGGTTTTATATCACTGTAGAGGAGTCCGGGGATCTTCAGTTTTTAATTTCACAAGCAACTGCTTTTGATGAGGAAGGTAATGTTTCAGGTCAATTGTTAGACGTTGATTTTATTGCGTACGGCCCATTTGATGAGGCCGAAGGTAATTGTGGTGATTTGACATCTGCAAATACTGTTGATTGTAGCTTCCTTCCAGCAGCTGAAGAGGTAATGACAATCCCTGATGCGCAGCAAGGTGAAGTTTATATTGTCCTAATTACTAATTTTAATCAAGCACCAGGTTATATTTCTTTAACACAGACTAATCTTGGTGAGGCTCAAAGTGGAAGCACTAGTTGTGATGATGTATTTGGAGTGTTGTATGGATGTTCCTCAGAAGGCTTTACAATAGAATCTGATGTTGAAGACGCTGATGCTTATGCTTGGTTTGAGGTAGTTTTTGATGAAGATGGTGAAATTCAAGAGTTTGTTTTAATTGATGATGAAGATGAACCTAATCTATTTGTTGAAGAATCAGGAGTATACAGACTACTCTATTTATTGGATCCAGCTGTAGGTCCCGAAGAGCGATTCTTTGATGTGCGTTTGGCTCCCAAAGTTGAATTGAATCCAGAGCTTGAATTCAGCCAAGATGAAATAGCAGAAATTAATTTTTGTGAAGGAGATAGCCTAGTGCTAGATGCAACTCCAATTAATATTGAAGAATACCAGGAGATAGAATACCAATGGTTTGATCAAAATGGAGAAGAGGTGTCTGTTGATCCAACACATGAAATTTCTGAAGAAGGACAATACTCACTCCACGTAACTACATTCTCGCCTGGGTTTGGTAGTCAGTTACAAGAGTGTTTAAATATTTTTGAATTTACTGTTCAGTTTACCGAGTTTGATATTGATCTAGGAGGCGACCAAGAATTTTGTGATGAACTAGAACCACAAACAATTACGGCAAATGTTCAAGGTGATTTTGAAGGTGAGATTCTTTATGAATGGAGTACTGGGGAAACTACCCAGAGCATTGAAGTTACCGAAACCAATATTTATACGGTGACCATTGAGATAGACGGTTGTTTTGATGCTGAAAGCGTAGAATATATTTTTAATGAATCGCCTGTCATTGAACTCCCAGAGGAAATAATAAATTGTGACTTAACAGGTTTGTCTTTAGATGCTAGTCCGATAAACGCAGATGTAGATTTAACCTTATTCCAATGGTTTCTAGATGGCGAACTATTAGAAGGAGAAAATTTTGAAACGATAAACCTAGCTCAATATGGTCATGGACTTTATGAAGTTGATGCTTTTTCTGATGCTGAAGATTGTATTGGTACAGCTAGTACTTTTGTTGGTACGCAAGACTTAAGCATCCTTATTGAAGACGCTGGAGATAATTTATTTTGTGTTGGAGAAACAATTAGTTTGATAGCATTAGCGGATAGTAATCAAGTAGATGAATCAAGTACAATTTTATGGTCAGTTAATGGTCAACAACAAGAAGTTTCTGCTGGAATTTTCGATTTCGAAATTGGAACAGTATCTGGAACCATGAATGATATGGACAGAATTGTATTAACCATTGGGGAATGCCAAGCAGAAATTGATGTTGAACGTTACCCTATTCAAAATTGTATCATCCCACAAGGAATGTCTCCAGGAGGTGTAAACCCATCACTAGATTTACGATTTTTAAATGATAGATCAGGTATTTCTAAATTAGAAATTTTTAATCGATATGGTAAAAAAGTGTTCCAACAAAATGCTTATGAAAACGATTTTGTTGGTCAAGATCAGGGAGGAAATAATTTGGTTACCGGAACCTACTTCATAGTAATCAAATTTACTCAACCAGATCCTGTTTACGGAAGTGAACACAGGGGATGGTTATATATAAACAGAGAACAATAATATGAATTAAAACCCCTATTTAATTATGATGCGAAAATTATTTTATTTTGTTTTGATGTGGTGCTTTACCTTAGCTGGTATTGCACAAAGCATTCAGGTGTTTGAACCTGTAGATGAATCAACAGGAGATCCAGATGACGATCAGTACACCTTATTTGAATTAATTGATCTAGTGCTGGTTCAAGGAGAGTGTAAAGTGGTAGCAAATGTTGAGTCACCCAACAATTCAAGAGATTCTGGCGCCACTTTTGATAGCTATGGCTATTTTGACGGAGAGGGTACAGAGTTTCCTTTTGAAAATGGTATTGTGCTGGCTTCAAATAATGTCACAACAATACCAAATGCATTTCCTGATGGAAATTTACCAGGTACACAGTGGACAGGAGATCCTGATTTAGATGATTTAGCTGGTCCTAGCAATACCAATAATGCAACTGTAATTACATTTGACTTTGTTCCTTTTCAGCAATTTATTGAGTTTAATTACATTATGGCATCAGAAGAGTATGATGTATTCGTTTGTACATTTGCTGATGTATTTGCCTTTATTTTAAGTGGTCCTGGAATTGAAAATGAAAATTTTTACAACATAGATGGTAATCCTAATAATGAGGATGTAGCTCTTGATTTAGGTGGATTAAATATAGCAACTCTTCCTGGTACCAATATTCCTGCCACAATCACCAATGTTCATAACGGTACTACAAATTCTGGAAATACATGTGGTTCAGGCACTTTAGGTGAATTTGCAGCAAGTCAATTTTATGCTGGTAATAATCCAGCTGTTGGATACGATGGGCAAACAGTACCTTTAACAGCATCTGCCGATGTGATTCCAGGTGAAATTTACACCATTAAATTGGCAGTTGCCGATTATTTAGATACAATATTACCCACTGCTGTTTTCTTAGAAGGACAAAGTTTTGATATTGGAGAAATTGATCTTGGTGAAGATTTGACATTTGCTAACCCTGACACTGAGTGTGATGGTGACCCTATTTTGTTAGATAGCGATTTTCCTGATGATAATGATTTATTGAATTACCTATGGACTGTGAATGGTGAAGAGGTAGAAGGTGGTGACGGACCAACATTTTTGGCTTCAGAAACAGGATTATATACATTATTTGTATTTGTTCTAAACCCTATAGATCCTGTTAACCTTCCTCCAGTTTGTTTTAATACGGGTGAAGTATTTGTTGACTTCTTCCCTAGACCTGAAGTAGATTTACCTAACTCTGAGTTAGTTTGTCCTGGTGAAAGTGTAGTTTTAGATGCTACCCCAGATAATTTGGATGAACTTAATCAAGCTATTGAAGATGCAGAACAGATTGTGCAAGACATCATTGATGATGATCAATTAAATATTGAAGATTTTGACATTATTATTCCTGAACTTTCCTTCCAGTGGTTCTTTAATGGAGAAGCTTTAGAAGGCGAGACTACCCCAACATTAACACCTAATGAGCCTGGCTTCTATGATGTGGATGTTGAATTTGCTAATTGTTTCGATACTTACTCTGTAGAAGTAGAACTTGTTGAATTTGCTGTTTTAGAACAAGATGAGGTGTTATCAGATTGTTTTACGGAGGGAGAAGAACGCTCTTTAGTAATTGAACCTATGATAGAATTTATTACACCTGAATCACCAGATGGATCTCAAGTAAGCTTCTTATGGAATACAGGAGATACTACTCAAGACCTTGAGGTTAGTGAGTCAGGTGAGTATGAACTTACTGTCACTGTAAATGGATGTGAAGAAGTTCAAACTTATGAAGTTGTTTTTGTTGAGGCCCATGAAGTAAATGTGGTGAATCAAACTGTGTGTGCAGATTCATTTGAGGCTACTTTTGCTAGTGGTTATAATGTAAATGATCCTAATACAGCAGTTGTTTGGGAACTTCCAGATGGTTCTACACAAAGCGGCTCTAATCTAAATCTTAACTGGACAAATGTAAGCTCTGCTCAATCTTTCGCAGGTCAATACGCAGTGACAGTAACCATAGATGAATGTGAGGTTACTGAAACTTTTGAACTAGATTTCTACAGACAAAATGATGGAGAAGGTGATATTATCGAAAACTGTATTATACCACAAGGTATTTCCCCTAATGGAGATAATATCAATGATACTTTTGATCTTGCCTTTTTAGACGATATCTTAGGTGTTGAAAGTGTACAAATTTTCAACCGATATGGAAGAAAAGTATATGAAGCTAATAACTATAGAAATGAGTTTTTTGGACAAGACCAAGGTGGAAATGAATTGGTAACTGGAACTTATTTTTATGTGATTAAGTTAAGAGAATCAGACGAGAACTTTAGTCAAACTGAAAAAGGCTGGCTTTACATTAACAGAGAACAACAATAATCAACAACTAATAAATTAATATTTCAAGATGAAAAAGATTTATGTATTATTTTGTGTGATTGGGCTATTATTTAGTTTTGATGCTGAAGCACAGCAAAATCCACAGTACACGCAATATATGTACAACATGAATGTAATCAATCCAGCTTACGCAGGTTCTAAAGAAAGCCTAAGCTTGGGAATGTTGTACAGAGAACAATGGCAAGGAATAGATGGTGCTCCAAGCACAGGAACATTTCATGCACACACACCAGTTGGTGGAAACGTTGGGGTAGGTTTATCTGCCATAAATGATCGAATTGGTCCAACAGACCTTACCGATTTAATGGCTGATATTTCTTATACCATAGATTTTCAAAATGAGTGGAAATTAGCCTTTGGTGTGAAAGTTGGAGCAACTTTCAATAGCATTGGGTTAGCAGATGTTGGCTTACAGAACCCAAATGATCCTGGGTTTGCTAATAACATTAGCGAAACACATGGTATTTTTGGTGCAGGATTTTTCCTTTACAACAATAACTTCTATGTTGGTTTATCGGTACCTAACTTTTTAGAGTCTAGACATTTTACAGAACAAGGAATTGAGTGGGGTAACCAAGCAAGACACTTCTTTGGTACAATGGGTTATGTTTGGGAAGCTACAGATAACTTAAAGATTAAGCCTTCTGTATTTGCAAGATCTGTGTTTTCTGAAGTAGGAAACGGTGATCAATTTTCTTGGGATGCTAACTTGAACTTCCTATTTATGGATCGTTTCGAAATTGGTGCTTCTTACAGAGTTGATGATGCATTTAGTTTCTTAGCGGGTGTTAAACCTACCCCATGGTGGCATATAGGATTTGCCTACGATGCAACAACAAGCGACCTAAACAGACCTTCTTATGAAGTCTTTATGATTTTTGATATCTTCTTTAAGAAGAAAACTTATTTATCACCTAGATACTTCTAATTACATAAATTATATAAGTTAAGAACTATGAAAAATATTTTAAATATAGCCTTTGTATTCTTTATCGGATTGTCTGTTTTAACAGCGCAAAATAAAGATACCAAAAAGGCAGATAAACATTTTGACCGATTAGAGTTTGTAGATGCTGCTAAGCAATACGAAAAACTAATTGAAAAAGGGAAAGGTAATGCTTATGTTTACCAACGTGCTGCAGAAGCTAATTTCAATTTATTCAACATGAAAGAAGCAGAACGTTTCTACAAACTTTTCATTAGAAAAAATGAAGGTGTTGAAGCGGAAGATTATTTCAGACTTGCCTCAGCTTTAAAAGTGAACGGTAAAATTGATGAATCTAATGAAAATATGGAAGAATTTGCAAAAATGGCTCCTGATGATAAGCGTGCTAAATTTTTCAGCAAAAATCCAAATTACTACTCCGATTTAAAGGATAAAGAGCCTAATTTTAGTATTTCTGATATGGAAATTAATTCAGGTGATTATTCGGATTTTGGAGGATATGAACACAATGATATGTTTTATTTTGTTTCTGCTAGAAATAAATCAGGTAAAACCTATGGATGGAATGACCAACCTGTTCTAAATATTTTTGTTGCTGAAAATGTAGCGGGAACATGGAAAAATGAGGATGAAATTCCTGGTGATGTAAATTCTAAATTTAATGAAGGTACATTGGCTATTTCTCAAGACGGTCAGACCATGTATTTTACAAGAAATAACATGGGTGATGGAAATAAATATGAAGCTGACGAAGAGGGAATTGGTAGATTAAGACTTTACAAAGCCTCTTTAATCAATGGTCGTTGGAAAGACATCCAACCATTATCTTTCACAGATTCTGAATATTCATACAGTCACCCAGCTTTAAGCCCTGACGGCAAAACTTTATATTTCTCAAGTGATATGCCAGGTGGTTTTGGTAATTCAGATATTTACAAAGTTTCTATTGATGATAATGGTAATTTTGGTGAGCCTGAGAATTTAGGTGACCAAGTAAATACGCCAGGGAGAGAAAGTTTTCCATTTATGGATGAGGATAAACGCTTGTTCTTTTCTAGTGATGGTCATTTAGGTTTAGGTGGTCTTGATGTTTTCTACACTTCGGAAAGTAATGGCAACTATAGCTACCCAACTAACCTTGGTGGACCAGTAAATACCGCTGGTGATGATTTTGCTTTTGCTTACTATAAAGGAAAGGAATCAGGTTACGTTTCTTCTAATAGAGGAGGGCTTTCAACTGTAGACAATATTTTCCAAGTAGATTTATTACAGCCATTAGACGAAACTTTACTTATGATTACTGCTGTTGATGCAGAAACAAAAAAGCCAATTGCTAATGCTCAAGTACTTGTTTATGATGCAGATGAAACTGAAGTAGCTAGAGGGAATACAGATGAAGCAGGTAATGTTGAGTTGTTAGTAATTAGCCATGAAGAATACGATGTACAAGGAAACAAGGATGGTTACGAGAGTGCTTCTGTGAAAATTACAGCTGAAGGCGAAAGCATGCCAGTTGAACTTCAACTTGAGGTTATTGAGCCACTTATTGCTGAAAGAAAAATTGTACTTGATCAAGTGTATTTCGAATTTGATAAACATGACATCAAAGCATCTGCAGCTTTAGAGTTAGATCGTTTGGCGGAAACGCTTAAGGAATATGATGACATTAGAATCATGGTGACATCTCATACAGATAGAAGAGGTCCTGCTGAATATAACCAAGGTCTTTCTGAAAGACGTGCTAAGAGTACGGTAGAATACCTTGTTGCTCAAGGAGTAGATGAGTCTAGACTTGAATACGAAGGAAAAGGTGAAACAAATCCTATTAACGATTGTGCAGGTGGATGTACAGAAGCTGAGCATAGAGAAAACAGAAGATCTGAATTCACTATTATTGAAGAAAAAGAAGGTGTTGAAACTAAAATAACAACACCAGAAAAAGAAGAAGAATAAAATTATTCTTATTCAAATTCTATATGAAAAGCCTTGCATTAACTTGCAAGGCTTTTTTAATTTTCAAAATGATTTCACTTTTATTTTATTAATTTAGCAGTTTATATAACGCATACAGCATTTGATTTCTGAATAGCTCATAAATTCTTTTCTAAATTAAATTTAATCCAATAAATTAAAGCAAACACAAGCATGAAGTCTACTTTTAGTTCAATTATCTCTCTGCTAATTTTAGCTTGGGCAGCTTGGTTTTCTCTAAACAGTCAGCAGCCTTCAAAAAACATTATAGTTGAAAATAATCCTGATTTTGAAGTAGATAATGCGTTAGCTTGGGTGCAGAAGTTAAGTGAACATCCACGACATGTGGGAAGTAAGTTTCATGATGAATCAATTCATCAAATCCAAAATTTCTTGTCCGAGCTTGAAATTGACAATCATACACAATCTGGTTTTGTTTCTAATACCAGCGGATCTTTTACGCTAGCTCAAAATATTGTAGCACAAATACAAGGGAGTAAAAAGGATGCATCAACGTTACTCGTATTAGCACATTATGATTCTGCAATGATTCATTCTCATGGTGCTTCCGATAACCTTTCTGGAGTGGCTGTGATTTTAGAAAGCCTTCGAACTTTAAAAAAGAACAATTTCCAACCAGAAAATAATCTAATTTTTCTTTTCACTGATGCTGAAGAAATTGGCTTACTAGGAGCTAAACTGTTTGCAGAGCAGCACCCATTAGCTAAGCAAGTTGATTTCACCATTAACTTTGAAGCACGCGGCACTTCAGGGCCTAGTAACATGATTATAGAAACAAATCAAGGGAATTATGAAATCATCAAGGAGTTTATTGCTTCAAAACCAAGTTTTCCAGTTGCTAATTCGTTAATGTATAATGTATATAAGCTTTTACCAAATGATACAGATTCTACTGTCTTTAGAGAAGTTTTAGATGTGCCTGGCTTGTTTTTTGCCTTCATTGATGATCATCAGCACTACCACACATCATTAGATAACTATTCTAATTTAGACCAAAAATCGCTTATGCATCATGCCATTTATTTAAATGAAACTATAGCGCATTTTTCAACAATAGATTTAGATCAATTCAACTCAGAGCAGGATTTATTATATTTTAATTTTCCAATTATTGGAATGATTTCTTTTTCATTGACTACAGCAATAATTATTCTTGTATTAAATTTTTTACTTTTTGTTGGTTTTTCCTATTACGCCTGGAGGCATAATATGATCAACGGTAAAGTTCTAACTATTTCATCCATACGACTTTTAGCTTTTCTAGTAGCTTCGGGCTTATTCATGTATGGAATTTGGTACTTTACTAAACTTTTGATTCCGCATTATAAAGATTATATCCATGGATTTTCCAGCAATGCGCATTACTACATTGCTTTTTGTTTTGCTTTTGTTATTGGCTTAGGATTCTTGTTTTACAGAACACCATCACATAAATACAGCAACCTCTATGCAAGTTATCCTGCTTATGTTCTCTGGTTTTTAATTTTTTCAGCCTCCCTACTTTTTTTTCAGGGTTTAAGTTACCTTATACTACCTTTTACTTTACTTAACTTAGCTTATTTTTTATTGTTTTTTAATCAAACAAAAAAGAGTATTATCAAATTAATTTTGGCTTTACCAATGTTAATGGTTATGGTTCCCTTACTGCGAAATTTAATCATAGGCTTAGGTCTTGATGCAATGCCTATTGTAGCGGTTTTAACTGCACTTTTATTTGCTTCATTATTGCCAATAGTTGGCTTGTATCCATTCAAAAAGTCTTTTGGTTATTTTGCTTTTTGCGTAGCCTTGTTTTATTGGGGTAATGCTTACGTTAAAAAGAGGCCAACTGCGGATAATCCACTTTTTTCAAGCCTTAATTTTCAAGTTAATTTGGATACAAAAAAGGCTCAATGGAGGTCTTACAACAACTACATTACTCCTTGGTTGCAACGTATATATGGAGAAGATTACACAGCTAACTTAGGTCAAAATAAAAAAGGAAACACCAGAGTTCAATTAAGCAAAGAGGTAGATTTTATTGCTTATGAAAAATCTAAAATAGAGCAACTCGAAAAAAATCGTTTTTATCTCAAGCCTCATCATTTAACAAGTTCGCTTCGGTTATCATCACTAGACTTTGAAGATATATTAGAGATCAGAATTAATAATAAAAAATTGGCTAAGGATAATTTTTTAAATCCCTTTTTGTTTCGCTATTTTGTCGTGCATCAAGAGCCTATTGATATTCATGTGATTACAAAAAAGAATAAATTAATAGATCTATCAGTAGAAGAAGTTCGCTACACGCTATTAGAAGATGAACGTTTACATGTTTCAGGCAGACCAAGAAATGAGATTCCAATGCCATTTGTTACAACAGATGCTGTTTTGATCAATTATTCAATAGAAAAAGAACAATGAATAAATACGCTATAATTGGCTTAGGCTGGCTTGGTTTAGAATTAGCCAAACAAATGCAAGCCGAAGGCAAAAATGTTTGGGGGACTTCTACAACTAAAGAAAAAGTTGATACTATTAATAAGCAAGGCATATCAGCGACTTTTTTTTCAATTGATAATAATCAATGCTATGGAAGCTTAGATCCGTTTATTAAAGACACCACTCATGTTTTTGTTAATATTCCTCCTGGTTTACGTCATGATTCAGAAGCTGATTACACAAATCGAATTAAAAATTTAATAGACCTACTTCCAACTAAGACTGTTCAGCATTTAGTTTTTGTTAGTTCTACTAGTGTTTTTCAGAATAAAAAGGGTATACCAGAATATACAGAAAAAAGTCTACCCAACTCCACAACTAAATCTGGTTTACAGTTGTTAGAGGCAGAAATACTCATTGAAAAGTCTGGATTTCCAAAAATACAAATTATACGTATGGGAGGTCTAATAGGAAAAAACAGGCATCCTGCAAAATTTTTGAGTGGTAGGCAGGGTGTTAGTTCTCCACAGGCTCCTGTCAATATGATAACCCAAGAAGACGCAGTGAACTTGTCTAAGTGTTTACTGAGTTACAATAAATCTGGAATATATCACGGGGTTTACCCTAACTATCCAACTCGTCGTGTGTTTTACAATGATGCATGTAAAAAGTTGAATTTAAAAGGATTAGGGTTTAACGATTATGATGAAAATTTAGGCAAAAAAATAAGCTCATTGAAAACAGTCAATGAGCTTAAATTCGAATTTTTAAAACAACCTTAATTTATTTATTACTGTTATTTTTGATATATTTTTCCAATGCCATTGTCATTGAAGGAGTTTCTGGTGTTGGAGCTTTGATGTTTATTTTAAGCCCTTTTTCTTTGGCTGCTTTTATGGTAGAATTTCCAAAAACTGCAATTTTAGTGTCTTTTTGTTCAAAATCTGGGAAGTTTTCATAAAGTGATTTTATTCCGCTTGGACTAAAAAACACTAAAACATCATAAAATACCTTTTCTAAATGAGACAAATCACTAACAACTGTTTTATAGAATACACCTCGTTTCCAGTTGATTTTTGCCTTATCTAAAGATTTTGGAACAGTTGGTTTTAATACGTCTGATGAAGGCAATAAAAATTTCTCTCCTTTATGTTTCTTGATAATTTGAATCAATTCATCAAAAGTTCGTTTACCCACATAAATTTTTCTTTTTCTGTACACAACATATTTTTGAAGGTAATATGCAACCGCTTCACTTTGACAAAAATACTTTAAGGTGTCAGGAACCTCATACCTCATTTCTTCCGCAATTCTGAAAAAATTGTCAATGGCATTTCTACTAGTAAAAATTATTGCAGTAAAATCGTTTAAATCGATTTTTTGCTGTCTCACTTCCTTTGTATCAACACCCTCGACATGAATGAAAGGAATAAAATCAATTTTTATTTTTAATTTTTCCTGAAGTTCAGAATAAGGGGAATTTTCAACTTTTGGCTCGGGCTGAGAAATAAGGATAGTTTTCACTTTCATACACTTTATTTTTCTTTCAATTTAAGCTTTCAGAAATAGCTTTATACAATAAAATAAAGGGAGCTATTTCAAGGGTGCAAAGATACAAAATAAAATAATACCAATACCTAAATATTTCATTTTGAAATCTTAACTGAAAACGAATAATTGAAATAAGCAAATAAATTACAGCTAAAGCACCTACTAGTAGTAGAATGTAATCAACTTTAACTGATGAATAAAGTAGTAAAATTTGAGCTAAATAAAAAAAGAAAAACCAATAAATTGATTTGCTAAACTTGTAGGTTGATAAATAATTTGAATGTTCTTTTAAATCAAAAATGTATCCGATTAATAATAGACTTGCTTTTTTTAATAAAATGAATGCAAATAGCAATATGGAAGCAATGATAAATATACCCCAAAAAGAATCAGAATTAATGTAATCAAAATAAAGTAATATTGAACTTGAAAATAATCCAAAATAGATAGAAGTAAGAAATAAAAAAGTATTTTTTAGAATACTAGCTTTTTTTTGATCTTTTAATTCACTATGAATCATTTGATCTTCCCAAAAAAGCTTTATGAATAATCTAAAAGGCTTCTCCATTCGTAATTTAATAACGCATACAATGAATAAAGCCGCTAGGTTGATAAGATCTAGAATGTATTTTTCTGGGATTTGATACAACTTAAATTTTTTTCTAAAAAGTCAAAAATAAACTAAACTTTTAATATCAACTTCAGATTGTAAGATATTCTGATTATTTCATCTTCATTTAAATTTTTGAATTCAAATTACTTACTTTTGCCCAAAATTAAATAATGTCTCAACCATTAGTAATTATTCCAACCTTTAATGAAGCAGAAAATATTCAAGCTATTATAGAAGCTATTTTTTTACTTCCTGAAGATTTTCATATTTTAGTGGTAGATGATAATTCACCTGATGGAACATCTAATATTGTTCAATCGGAAATTGATAAGTTAAATTCCTTTAAGTTGCACTTACTTACTAGAAAGAAGAAAAGTGGCCTTGGAACTGCTTATATTGATGGATTTAAATGGGCATTGCAAAGAGAATACGATTTTATATTTGAGATGGATGCTGATTTTTCTCATGCCCCTAAAGATTTGAGTTTACTTTTTGGTCTGTTAAATAATAATGACGCTGATGTTGCTATAGGTTCTAGGTATGTAAAAGGGGTAAATGTAGTAAATTGGCCAATGAAGCGAATTTTGTTATCTTGGTTAGCCTCAAAATATGTTAAGCTAGTTACGGGTATGTCTGTAAATGATGCCACAGCTGGATTTGTAGCATTTAAAAGAGAGGTGCTTGAAACAATTCAACTTGATCAAGTCAAATTTGTAGGATATGCTTTTCAAATTGAAATGAAGTTTAAAGCCTCTCAATTAGGATTTAATGTTATTGAAATTCCTGTAATTTTTACTGATCGTAGAAAAGGAAAATCTAAAATGAATGGAAGTATTATCTGGGAAGCTATCTTTGGGGTTATCAAATTAAAGCTAAAAAGTATTGTAGGAAAAATACAATAACTTTAAACTTCTTTGAGTTTTTATAAGGTAACGATTTCTTATTTTTGTAAATAAAATTAAACGTATGAAAACCCTCATCAAAAATGCAAAGATTGTAAATGAAGGTAAAATCTTTGAAGGTGATGTATATATTGAGCATGGTATTATTGTAGAAGTTGCTTCCTCTATTAGTATGAAATCTAATGATGTTAATGTAATAGATGCAGAAGGGAAACATCTACTTCCAGGTCTAATTGATGATCAAGTTCATTTTAGAGAGCCTGGCCTAACGCATAAAGAAACTATTGCAACTGGTGCAAGAGCTGCAGTAGCTGGAGGTATTACTTCATTTATAGAAATGCCCAACACCAATCCGCAGACCACCACAATAGAACGTCTAGAGGAAAAAATGAGTATCGCTGAAAGAGATTCTTTAGCAAACTTCTCATTTATGTTGGGAGGTACCAATGACAATCTTGAAGAAATAAAAAAAATTAACCCAACTCAAGTTGCTGGTTTAAAACTTTTTTTAGGATCTTCAACAGGAAACATGCTGGTAGATGATGAGAAAGTTCTAGAAAAGATTTTTAAAAATTCGCCTGTTATTATATCAGCTCATTGTGAAGATGAGAATACCATCAAAAAAAATACGCAAGCTCATGTGGATGAATATGGTGAAGATATACCCATTGAAAAACATCCTATAATTAGAAGTGAGGAGGCTTGCTATTTGTCTTCTTCAAATGCTGTAAAATTAGCTAAAGAGACGGGTGCAAGACTTCACGTATTTCACCTTTCAACAGCTAAAGAATTAAATCTGTTCACTAGCAAAAAACCATTAAAGGATAAAAAAATTACAGCAGAGGTATGTATACATCATCTTTGGTTCAACGATCAAGATTATGCAGCTAAAGGAACTCACATCAAGTGGAATCCAGCAGTCAAAACAAAAAAAGACCAAAAAGCCCTATTAAAAGCGCTTAATGATAATGTCTTGGATGTTTTAGCCACAGACCATGCTCCTCATACCCTAGAAGAAAAAAACAACTCTTACCTGAAAGCCCCAAGTGGTGGACCTTTAGTTCAACACGCCTTACCAGCATTATTGCAATTTCATCACCAAGGCTTATTGAGTTTGGAAAAAATTGTAGAAAAAGCATGTCACAATCCTGCTATTCTATTTAATATTAGTCAGCGAGGTTTTATCAAAGAGGGCTATAAAGCAGATTTGGTTTTAGTAGATTTAAATTCTCCATGGACAGTGAATAAAGAAAACATACTATATAAATGCGGTTGGTCTCCTTTTGAAGGAGTTTCATTTAATTCTAGAATAACTCATACTTTTGTGAACGGTAACTTGTTGTACAATAATTTTAAATTTACAAATTTGGCTAAGTCTTGCAGGGGGGAACGTCTTGAATTTGAAAGATAAGAAAGGTAAATCTATGAAAAAATGGTTTTTAATAAGTGTTATTTTAATTGGCATTATATCATGTCAAGAGGTTGAATTTGCTCAAAAACCCAAAACCGTTATCAGTGAAGATCAAATGGTTGAAATTATCACAGACTTAGCCCTATATGATGCTGCACACAGTGTCAATGAATACCAACTGCGAAAATTTGATAAAGATATCAATCAATTTTTGATATCAAAATACAATGTAGATAGCACGCTTTTGTCCCAAAATATTGCCTATTACAACGAAAAATATGATGAAAATTTAAACATCTATAAAAGAGTTGGTGAACGTATTGATGCTAAAAGAGAATACTTTGATTCTATTAAAAAAATAAGTGATAGTATTAAACGTGAGAAAATAGAAAAAAGACGTGAAGACGCTAAATTGAAAGCTGATAGAAAACGATAATACGATTTATTATTTAAAATTACGGTAATTTCAATAGATAAATGGTATGAATTGGCTCAGGATAAAGTTTTTTATTAAGAAGCTCAATTTAATTTCTAATTAGTAGATAAGTAATGTTTACAAACGCGTTCAATACTCTTATCTAAAGGTGAGTAATTAACTCCTAAAATCTCTATAGATTTGCTAGCACTATATTTTTTATTTTTTAGTGCATCATAAACTATACTGAAACTCATCTTCCTTTTTGTTAACCTAAAAAAACTGAGTAGATATTGAAAAACAATCAAAATTACAAGCATCCACTTTCTTAAAGCAATTTTAGGTTTCTTTTTATTGAATTGCGAAGCAAGACTAAATTGTATTTCCTTCAAGCTTCTATTCTCAGAAACTATAATGAAGCGTTCATTTTTAACTGTTGATTGCCTAGCGCGCCACATAGAATCTACAACATCTCTTACATCTACAAAACCTGTAACTTTATCAATATAAATGGGGAAATTCTGGTAAGCTTTTTTTATCAATTCACCACTACCACTAGTATAAAAGCCTTCTCCTATAATAACCCCTGGATTTAAAATTACAGCATTTAAGCCTTCTTGAGTGCCTCGCCAAACTTCCATTTCTCCTCCATATTTTGAAATACTATATAGACTAGCTCTTCCATGTTCTTCCTTGTAATTTTCTTCTGAAATTATTTTATTATTGATGGGTTCTCCTAAAGTTGAGATTGAGCTTAAATGGCAGAATTTTTTCACTTGGTAATCAATACTCAAATTCACTAAATTAGCGGTACCTTCAATATTAACCTTCCTAAGTTCTTTCTCTTTTGAAGGCGCATTTGAAATTAAACCTGCACAGTGATATACATATTCAACATTAGAAAAAATACGTTCTAAAAATGGAACATCACATATATCACCTTGCTCCCATGTTATTTGATGCGCTTGATCAGCTAAATTTTGTCCGTAAACTTCCTTAATTAGTTGAATACAAGATTCCTTTTTCTCCTTGTTTCTATAGATGGCTTTTAATAATTTTACCTCTTCTTTCTGTAGTAAAAAAGCCAGCAAATGTGTCCCAACAAGACCTGTAGTTCCAGTAATTAATATCATTTAGCAAATTTAAATATATTAACTTTTATAATTCATTTATTTTGGTTTTTCTTAGTCAAAAACCAGTTGATTACATTTTCCATGAAATAGTTGGGGTAATAAGCGTATTTAAACTCATTATAATATCTTTGCCACAGATTTAGAAAACGAAACATGCAAAAAGATTTTATAAAAGAAGTTACTTGGCGCGGAATGCTACACGATGTGATGCCAGGCACGCAAGACCATTTAAATGAACAACCTAGAACAGCTTACGTAGGAATTGACCCTACAGCTGATTCGCTTCACATTGGTCACTTAGTTGGAGTTATGCTACTCAAGCATTTTCAATTGGCAGGTCACCGGCCGTTGGCTCTTATTGGAGGTGCTACAGGTATGATTGGAGACCCCTCAGGAAAATCTAAAGAAAGAAATTTATTGGATGAGGCAACCTTACTTCATAATCAAAAATGCATAAAAAATCAATTAGCTAAATTCTTAGATTTTGATCAGGATCATCCGCAAACTGCTAAAGTAGTTAACAATTATGACTGGATGAAGGATTTTTCTTTCCTAGATTTTATTAGAGATGTAGGAAAGCATATTACAGTCAATTATATGATGGCTAAGGATTCTGTTAAAAAAAGACTTTCTTCAGAATCTACAGAAGGAATGAGTTTTACTGAATTTACCTACCAATTAGTTCAAGGCTATGATTTTTTACACCTATTTAAAACAGAAGATTGTAGTTTGCAAATGGGTGGAAGTGACCAGTGGGGAAATATTACCACGGGTACTGAAATGATTAGACGTATTGAAAGTGGAAAAGGCTTTGCGCTTACGTGCCCATTAATTACCAAAGCAGACGGTACAAAATTTGGAAAAACTGAAGGTGGAAATATATGGCTTGACCCTAAGCGAACTTCTCCATATAAATTTTACCAATATTGGATGAATACCAGTGATGAAGATGCTGCTAAATTCATCAAAATTTTCACTTTGTTGAGCGAAGATGAAATTAGTGATTTGATTCAAGTTCACAGCGAAGCTCCTCACCTAAGACAATTACAACAAAAGCTAGCTGAAGAAGTAACCATTATGGTGCATTCTAAAGAGGAGCTTGAAAAAGCTAAAAAAGCAACTCAAGTTATTTTTGGAAAAAGTACCTTAGAAGATATTTCACAATTAGATGAAGCAACCTTTTTGGATGCTTTTGAAGGGGTACCTCAGGCTGAAATAAGTAAGGCTGAATTTATAGATGGCTTAGATATGGTTGGAGCTTTGGCTGCTAAAACAAACTTCTTGAAGTCAAATTCTGAAGCCATGCGAAATTTAAAATCCAATGCTATTGCTGTTAACAAAGCTAAAGTAGATGCCAATTATAGGATCACTGAGAAAGATTTGATTAACGGAAGCTATGTGTTGATTAATAAAGGCAAAAAAAATACCTATTTAATAAAGGTGGTGTCTTAAAAAACAAATCCCCAACTCGGGCGAGCGGGGATTTGCAACTAACCAATCTATTATGAAAAACTTCATCCACTACAAAAGTAAGAGGATAGTAGGTCTCTACCAAATTCAAATAGTGTT
>PXFS01000012.1 GCA_003564185.1 Flavobacteriaceae bacterium | reverse complement strand
GCAAAACAAATCACATCTTGATGCTTATCTGGATATGACATTCTTTCTAAACCTAATCCCTTAGCTAATTTTGCAGGTTCAATAGAGCGTTTAACTGCTAAGTCTTCTATGGGTAAGTATATTTTTGGTACATCAAAATGAATACTTGAAACTCCTACTTTCATAAGCTTTTTTTGAATCAAAATTGATGATTATTTATAAATCCTCCCAATTATATAAGCATATAATCACAAAACGTATTGATTTTTATCAAATAAACTAAAAGAAACAATATAATTGCTTATTAAATAAAAAAAGCGACTAAATTTTAATAATCTGATAGATGTCATTTTTAAAACCAAAAACATACTTCATCTTTGTGTCATAATTTAAACAATAAAATCATGAAACAAAGAGTAGCCGTATCAAAAATAATGACTGATAATTTAGTGAAGTTGAATTTAAACGACAGTTTAACTAAAGCAGAATCACTTTTCAAAAAAAATAAAATTAGGCACTTACCTGTTGTTTCAGGTGATGAAATTGTTGGTATGCTAAGCTATACTGATTTGCTTAGAATTTCATTTGCCGATGCCACTGATGAAAGCGGAGACAGTGTTGAAACAACAGTTTACGATATGTTTACGCTGGAACAAGTAATGACAAGCCAAGTAAAAACTGTAAATGCAGAAGACAATATTAAAGACGTTGCTGAAATTTTTACAACTGCTGAATTTCATGCTTTACCAGTTGTTGAAGATAATAAGTTAATTGGTATTGTTACTACTACTGATGTAATCAAATATTTGGTAGGTCAATACTAATCTTTCATACTATTAATTAGCTAAAAAAAGCTGTTTCTGTAATTAGAAATGGCTTTTTTTGGCTAATTAAAAGATAGAGCCGAGAGCAGGTTCCCGGCTCTAAATTAGTTTAATTTCTTCCAAAAATCCACCAGCCTTTTTTCTTCTTTTCCTCAATTTCTTCTTCAGCTGTGTTGGCTTTTGGGTGGACTAAATTCATTTCTTCTATGAGATGGCTTGCGTTGCCAAATTTTTCTACGATAAACAAGATGTAGCGCGCATCTACCATAATGTTTCTACAAATTTCTGGATCGTAGTAAAGGTCAGACATAGTGCCCTCCCAAACACGGTCAAAATTGAGGCCGATGAGGTTTCCATGGGCATCAATGGCTGGACTTCCAGAATTTCCACCTGTGGTTTGGTTAGTACCAATAAACCCAATAGGCATTTTTCCGTTGGCATCTGCATAATCACCAAAATCTTTCTTTTCTTGTAATTCTAACAGCTTTTCTGGTACGTCAAATTCGTAATCACCTGGCACATACTTTTCTACAACACCGTCTAAATAGGTCACATGATTGTAATACACAGCATCTCTGGGTTGGTAGCCATTAACCTGACCATAAGTAACCCGCAAAGTGGAATTGGCATCGGGGAAGTAACGCTCCTCAGGTAATACCTCCATCATGGCGGTCATATAGATTTTTTGTGTTTCGGCAATTTCTGATTGAATACGCTGATAATTAGGGTTGAGAATTTGATAAAATTCTGTAATATAATCTTCTGCAAACTTGTATAAAGCATCATTTTCAATCACTTCAATTACTTTTTCTAGTTCACCCTCAAGGGCTTTTATAGCCATAGCTTTGTTGGTAAAGATGCTATTTTTATAAATAGTGTTGATTTCCTCTTTAGAGACTTTATCGTCGTATAATGGAAAAATATTCTCTGCTACAGATTGGTCCACGCGCACATTAAAGTTTTTATAGATGCGTTCTAGCATAGGGATTATGTTAGCTTGGGCTTGTTTAAATTGATTTTCGCCTTGATCCGCACTTTGTTTCAACTGGTGTAAACGAAACGAAATTTGTAGCAATTCTGTATTGGTGAAAAACACTTCTAAAAAGTTAGAACGCTTTACTGCAAAAGGTTCAAAATCGGCATATTGTGCATCAAAAATTGAAAATAAATCCCCATAAGCATCTTCCTTGCCTTGCGCTTTTACGGCTTGCATGAATCGTTTTTCAAAATCTCTTTTGGTTTGAATGGCACCACTTTTTTCAATTCCCAAATTTTCTCCTTTCCATTTTTTCCAATAATTAGCAATACGGGCTTGTTTTGATGCATACTGAATTCTTATCTGATCATCTTGTTGCATAAATGCATCAATTTGCTCTAAGGCTTTTTCTCTAATTTCAATATTTGTTGGGTTTACTTTTTGGGTAATCTGCTCAACTGCTACCGAAGGCAAGTATTGATCAGTTCTTCCAGGAAAACCAAAAACTAATGTAAAATCTCCTTCTTCAACTCCATCTAAAGAAACAGGAAGTGAATGTTTAGGCTGGTAAGGTACATTATCTTCGCTGTATTTTGCAGGGCGATTGTTTTCATCGGCATAAATTCTAAAAATAGCAAAATCTCCAGTATGTCTTGGCCATACCCAGTTATCTGTGTCTGAGCCAAATTTACCAATACTTGAAGGAGGTGCGCCAACCAATCTCACGTCTTCGTACTTTTCAGTAATAAACATAAAATATTGATTACCTGCATAGAATGATTTTACGTTAGCTTCTTGCCACAGCTCTTTATCGGCTTTATTGATAAGTTCAGCTTGTTTTTGGTCTAAAGCGGATTGTTTTGCGCGCAGGTCCATATCCTCAGAAATTACCGAAAGCATCTCCTCGGTAACTTCTTCAATCCTAATGATAAATCTAGCGTATAGATTTTCATTAGGTAATTCTTCATCTAAAGACATGGCCCAAAAACCATCTTTTAGATAGTCGTTTTCCAAAGTGGAATGCGATTGAATTTGACCGAAACCGCAGTGATGATTGGTAAGCAAAAGTCCTTGTTCGGAAATTATTTCTCCGGTACAACCACCGTTAAAATGCACAATAGCATCTTTTAGGCTAGAATTATTGATGTCATAAATATCTTGAGCGGTAATTTTTGCTCCCAAAGCTTTCATTTCCTCTTCGTTTTCACCTTCCAATAATGACGGAATCCACATTCCACCCTGCTGAGCAAGAACAGGGAAGGCAATAAATAAGAATAAAAATTTTATTGATTTAATCATTTTGTATGGTTTCTTTTAATGTATTAATTGCTGTAATTTTCTAAGTCCTTTCCTAAGTCAGTTCGGTAATATTTTCCTTCAAAATCAATCATTTTTGCATACTTATAACTGACTTTAAGTGCTTCTTGAAAGTTTTCACCAAAAGCAGTGATGGCTAAAACACGTCCTCCGTTGGTAAGCACTTCATTGTTTTCAAACTTGGTTCCTGCATGAAAAACCTGAGCATCTTGTTCAACTAAATCTAATCCTGATATTTTCTTTCCTTTCTCGTAAGCTTCAGGATAACCGCCAGAAACCAACATCAATGTTGTAGCCGTTTCTTCTTTCAATTGGAAATCGACTTGATTGAGCTCTTGTTTTTTTAAATGAGTGAGCGCTTCCAGCAAATCAGATTGGATTCTTGGAATCACTACTTCGGTCTCTGGATCACCCATACGTACATTATACTCAATTACTTTAGCTTGGTTACCAACCTTCATCAAACCGATAAAAACAAAACCTTTGTAATCAATATTTTCTTTCTGAAGTCCGTTGATTGTAGGTTGTACAATATCTTTTTCAATATGTTTCATAAAAGCTTCATTAGCAAAAGGCACAGGTGAAATAGCACCCATTCCGCCTGTGTTTAAACCGGTATCGCCCTCGCCAATTCGCTTATAATCCTTAGCAGTGGGTAGAGTTTTATAGTTTTTCCCATCGGTTAGAACAAAAACACTTAATTCTATGCCGTCTAAAAATTCTTCAATGACTACTTTGGAAGAAGCTTCTCCAAATTTTTGTTGGGTAAGCATTTCATCAAGAGCCAATTTAGCTTCTTGAATATCATCAATAATAAGTACGCCTTTCCCTGCGGCCAAACCATCTGCTTTTAAAACATAGGGAGGTTTTAGGCTGTCTAAAAAAGCTTGACCTTCTTTTACTTGAGAGGGATTAAAACTTTGGTATGCCGCTGTTGGAATTTGATGAGTTTTCATGAATTCTTTAGCGCGCTCTTTGCTACCTTCTAATTTAGCTCCTTCTTTTGAAGGACCAATTAAATGAATATGTGAAAGGCTTTTGTCTTGCGTAAAGAAATCTTGAATACCATTTACTAGCGGATCTTCAGGACCTACCACTAGCATTTCAATTTCTTCAGCTAACACTATTTTTTTTACGGCTTCAAAATCATTCACATTTAAGTCTATATTTTGAGCAAATTTTTGAGTACCTGCATTTCCAGGAGCAACAAAAATTTTTGAACAATGTTTACTTTGAGCAATTTTGTGGGCCAATGCGTGCTCTCTTCCTCCACTTCCTAAAATTAAAACGTTCATTTTTAAAGCTTTTTTGATGAGGTCAAAAATAATTGTTTGTAAATTGCCACCCTAATCAAAATGGAAATAAATT
>PXFS01000134.1 GCA_003564185.1 Flavobacteriaceae bacterium | reverse complement strand
TTTTTGTTCGAAATTTGTTCGAAATTTTATCGAAAAGTATTTTTTTAAGCTGCCATTCCTTCAATAAAGGTAGTGATGAAATTATTGATCTTATCAATTATTCTTGGAATACTTTTTTTGCCTATTAAGATGGATTGTTTTTCTTTCATCGCTTTACGAACTTTTTCTCTAAGAGCGGGAACTTCGTTAGCAAATAGTTTTTCTTCGATAATTTTCTCTACCTTGTTTGGGTTAAGATTTTCCTTTTCGCATAAATGATAAAAAGCTTTCTTTTGCTCATTACTCCAATATGCGTCAAAGGCATCTTGAACACTCGCTACCTTATTACCCACCAATTGCTCATCTATAAACTTTTCAATTAATTCTTTTTTACTTCTGAGGTCAATATCTCCTGATAGCAAGTCTGAAATTTCTTTTCTTTTCTTTTGTTGCTCTGTAGCATCAGTATCGTCGTTTATTTGATTTAAAAGGTTAAGTATATATGCAACATTTACTTCGTCCTTGTGCATTAATTCAATCTCAAAATCAATGTCATTTAGTATAGATGCCTTTTCGACTTCTGATTGTTGCTTGGTTTTCTCATATAAATCGAGGTATTTGCTCTTGTAATCTTCAAAAGTTTGCTCATCCATTTCTAAATCATCGAAATTGAAATCTGAAAAGGTACTTAGTGCATTTACCACACGCATTAAAGCCCTAAAGCGTTTTACAAACAACTCCTCCTCTACTTCTGAGGTCAAATCGTTGACGCTATCTACACTAGGTGTAATTTCCAATAATTCTGCGTATGCTTCTTGAAAAGCAGAAATATAATCTTCATAAGGCTCCATTAAGATAGTGTCCTTGGCTTCCTTATTAGAAAATAAAGCTATGGCTTCGTCTGTAGCTTCTTTTAAATTTCTAAATACAACGATGTTTCCATGAGATTTTTGCTTGTTTAAAACTCTATTAGTACGTGAATAGGCTTGAATTAGACCATGGTATTTTAAGTTTTTATCTACGTATAGCGTATTTAGCGGTTTACTATCAAAACCTGTAAAAAACATATTGACAACAAGAAGTAAATCGATTTGCTTATCCTTTACTCGTTTAGCTACTTCATTATAGTAGTTATAAAAGTCTTGACTTGATTTGGTGGAATATTTGGTTTTAAATTCTTTGTTATAGTCCTCCAAATAAGCATCTAATGCTTCTCGATTGTTTGCATGATAAGTTGGCTCAGGTTCAGCGGCAAGTCCTAATCCTAAATTTGTTTCGCCATCTACTTCTTCATTTTCTTGGTTGGCTTCATAAGAAAAAATAGTTGCTATGGTTAAATTATGTAATCCTTCTTCTTTCTTTTCCTTAAAGGCTTGGTAATATATTTTTAGTGCATCAATACTGCTTACACATAACATAGCTGTAAAATTTTTCTGATGAGTTTTGATGGGGTGCGACTTGATAATGTAATTGACTATTTTTTCAATTCTATTTTCAGATTCAAGCACTTCTTTGGTGTTGATGTCTTCTACATCAATATCCACAAAATTGAGACTGTTTTCAGCTTTTTGTTTGTATCGTCCTACGTATTCTATAGAAAATTTAAGTACATTTTCGTCCCTTATAGCGTCTGTGATTACATACTTGTGTAAGCACTCACCGAATAACTCTTTGGTTGTACGCTTGCCTAATTGATTTTTAACTGCATTATCGGCAAAAATTGGAGTTCCTGTAAAACCAAATAGTTGAACTTTGTTGAAAAACTTGGTAATACGTTGATGTGTTTCGCCAAACTGTGAGCGATGGCATTTGTCAAAAATAAATACCATTCTTTCATTTTGTAAAGGCTTCATCACTGCTTCGTAACGCTTGCTCATAATTGCGTTATTTAGCTTTTGTATGGTAGTTACCATTAGTTTAGTGTCATTACTAAATTGTTTTACAAGCTCTTTTGTATTATCTGTTCCATCTACACTGCCTTCTGATAAATTATTAAATTCTATGGTGGTTTGGTAATCTAAATCTCGACGATCTACTACAAAAATAACTTTTGTAATTTCAGGAATATCTTTGATAATCTGACTTGCTTTAAAGGAAGTCAAGGTTTTTCCTGAACCTGTGGTATGCCATATATAGCCGTTTTTAGTCGAGTACTTTACTTGATTAATCAACTTTTCTGTAGCATAGTATTGATAGGGGCGTAAAACCATTAATATTCGGTCAGTTTCTGCTAATACAATATACTGACTTATAATTTTTGATAGTTGACAAGGCTCTAAAAAGGTATCTGCAAATTCTGAAAGCTGTGTAATTTTTGAATTATCTTCATTTGCCCAATAAAAAGTTTGCTTATAGTTAAGTGCACGCAAGCGGTTATTAGCAAAATACTTGGTGTTTACTCCATTGGAAATAACAAACAGCTGAACCAACTGAAACAAGCCAGCACCTGAATTAAACGAATGACTTTTATACCTTAGTATTTGGCGGTGTGCTTCCGCCATTTCGCAACCTCTCCTTTTGAATTCTATTTGCGTTAAGGGTAGCCCATTGATTAGTATAGTAACATCGTATCGATTTTGGTATTTACCATCAACAGTAATCTGATTGGTAACTTGAAATTGATTTTTACACCAAGCTTTCGTGTCTAAGAAATCGAAATATAAAATATCTCCGTTATCTAGCTCTATTTGTTGCTTTTGGCGAATAAGCTTAGAACGCTCAAATACAGAACCTTTGTACAGAATGTTTAAGACTCGCTAAAACTCAGTAGCGGATAGCTTTACAGCATTATGCTTCTCAAACTGTAATTTGAGATTAGCTAATAGCTCAGCTTCATTTTTTATGACTACTCTTTCATAGCCTAAACCAACCAATTGTTTTAGGAGCTTTTCTTCAAGTGCTGCTTCGCTTTGTCTAGTCATAGTATTTAAATTTTCCAAACGGGTTCATCCATCCAATTAAGCTTCATACCTAAAGCATTTTGGTCCACATTAGGATATTTACTGAATAGATGGTTCAATTGTCTTTTGAAATCATTGTTGGGTTGAATTGTATTTAATAAATATTTCATCAATGTCATGTGAATGTACAATTTCTGAAATTCATGTTGTTTAGGAACATTTTCTTTTTTAATTATCCACGGATTTGGTGGCTTTGATAATAATTTAACCGTTCCTGGTAAGTTTCTGTTCCATAATCTTGAATGATGTGCACAAAAGTTTCTTATTTGTGCAATAGACTGCAACCAGCTTGGTAAATAGGTATGATTAACAGCTCCAAATTCTACTGCAATAGAATCTTTGGATTGGACGCTTGGTTTCAAATTGCCATAAAGCTTAGATAATGCTCCAAAACTGGTTTGTTCTAAGGCTTTCCAAGCAGGTGGAAATCGTTTGTCATCTTTATGATTTTTAAAATGATTTTTAATTGTTACATCTTTAGATCGTGTAAGCTCTTCTTGCAGGTTAGATAGTGTTTTGACTAAAGCCATACTATCTGTAAATAAATCGAAATTTTGAAACCACCATGGATCTACTTCGTGGGATAGATGATAGATTAGTTTAGTTCTTAAACTAATTTCAATTTTTTCAATAACTTCAAATAAAAGTAACCTTAACTCAGCATCAAAATTATATAAGGCAATAACATCATCAAAATTACTATTAGGCTTAAAAACATGATTTAGCTTATCTGATTGCATCACATACCAATACTCACCTAAGCGATAGTAGCTTATGTTAGAGAGAAACTTTTCTGCTAACTTAGTATTTGATATAATCAAGCCTCTATCTTGTAGTTGCTTGATTTGTTGCTTAATAGTCAAAGGTTTTTTGCTAAACATGGTGAGCATTTAAAACATTAGCAAAACTAAGGTATAAAAAAAAGACACACCCTGGGACGCTGTTCTTATGGGTAAGCGTGGTGTGTACTGTTGCTGCAAATATAGGCTTGTTTTTCATTTCTGTAAAACATTTTAACTATTTAATTTGTAAATTACTGGTTTACAATACATAATAAGAGTTTACTTAAACTTTCTAAAGGCTTGAATTAATTGATAGATACCGATTTTTGATTTCCTTATTTCTTTTAATTGACTTTCGTACAGACCTTTCTCAATTAACTGTATTTCTATATTTTTTAATTTCTTTTTATTCGCTTTCATCCCTACACAAACATTTTCTGCAACAAACCTTTTTTAAAGCTTTGGGTTTTTGCTAATTGGACTTGCGTTTGCTCTATTTTTTTATCGATGCTACTTAAAAAATTAGCAATTTTGGTTTGTTCTTTTATAGTTGGGATGGCTATCTTAACCTTGATAAAGTTTGATTTAGAAATATTAAATCTCGTACTACCTTGAGCTAAGGGTATTATTTTTTTTGAGTTATACACTTAACGTCTGTTTTATTTGATTTAGATATGTGGGTTTACTTTCTACCATTTTACATATTGTTCTATGAAATATGTTTGTTTTAGATTGGGAACGATTAATTCTAAA
>PXFS01000159.1 GCA_003564185.1 Flavobacteriaceae bacterium | reverse complement strand
TTCTTTAAATAAATGAGTGCATCTTGGTCTTTATCTACAAAAAGTATGGTAGACTGATTCTGTTTATTTATATATTTATAGGTCATTGTGTTTGGTTTTTATTAAATAAGTTTAAGTTAGGAGAGCACATTAAATGCTCTCCTAACTTAAACTTGTATCCATCAAAGATAGGATTAAGCTATATTTTTAGCTTGTTCACTTTGATTTAATTTCAACTCATTGGGATTAATCAAGAATATGAATGGCACAACATAAACCCAATGTCTGACAAGTGAACCTATTGCCATATCAATTCCTACATTACTTCCAGCTACACCAGCACCCAAGAGAGGAAACATAAAAAGCCAAACCAAAGCTATGGTTTGAATTGTAATAAAAATAAAAGGTCTAAGCCAATGCGGTCCTATGATTGACCTTGAAAACCCTGCGTAAAGTAACGCTAATAAAATTCCGTTTCCAAAGTGACTTATTACTCCGTAAGTCATTCCTAGTCCTGTTTTATCACCTAAAATTGAGGCAATATCCCACCATTTTCCAGTGAGAATAAATCCAGTTATATCAAATAGTAGGGTTCCTAAAAAACCAGCTAAAATTGCATATTTAAAATTTATAGTTTTCATGTTTAATGTTTTAAAAAAATTAATATTTAAAGTTTAGGAAAATCAATTTCTACATCTGTGATATTATGGACGTAATTTGTAATTGTCGTTTCTGCAATCAGCAAGGACAAGTCAATCAAATGCGCTTTTGTATAACCAGCAGCAAAAAACTGATTAAGAGTATCATCTGATATTTTACCTTTATTCTCAATTATAGACTTAGTGACCCGTAATAAGGCATTTTCTTTTTCTGTTAATACCGTTTCTAAGCCTAATGAAGCATTGATTTGAACGGTTGAAGCTCCTTTATTTTTAGCTATTGTAGCATGTGCTCTTTGACAATATTCACATCCATTAATTTTACTCACCGATAAGCTGATGATCTCATTTTCAATAGCTGTAAAACTATTTGGTTGATTTTTAAAATTCATATATTTTTCAAGGGCGTAATCAGAATAAGCGAAGGCCGCATAAATATTAGTAATCATACCTACTTCTTTTTCAATCACTTTAAGTAGCTCTTGATTCTTACTTGAAACATTCTCTTTTGTTGGAACATTAAATGGTCTCATAATTTTATATTTTTTAAATTATTAATTATAATTATAATGCAAAGATGCAGGATTTACTTCCTTAGTTTTTGAGCCATATTTCACCTAAAATGTGCAATTCTTCCCTAGTAACTTAATCTAGAATAATTATTACTTATTAAAATGACAATCCAATCTAGCTTCTTAATTATAGGTTTTATATCTTAGTGGCAGAAAAAAAATTAGTTCATCATGCTAAAAAAAGAAGATAAGTTAGAGTTATTCAGAAACTTAATTACCAATAAGTATCTTATATACAATAGCCTTTTTACTAATTTACCTAACGAAAGTATCAAGCACACAGGGATTTATATTCCGCTACTTCAAAAACTTAGTCATCAATACTATCAGGAAAAGAAAAGTCCAGAACAAGTTATTGAAGACTTTTTTAAGCAACATACCACAGTTAAGACTAAAGAAGAAGAGTTTGACTTTTTATTCCGAATGGTTCAGTATATAGAGCGGCAAGTTGTTTTATTTGACAGTGTGGAAGATGCTTCATTTTCAGACTTTAATAAAGCGGGTATAGATGCTTTTTTAACTGCTTCTAAGACAAACCTTGAGACTTTTAACCATTTTAAAAATTTTAGTGTTCGTGTAGTTTTTACTGCTCACCCAACACAATTTTATCCTAATTCGGTACAAAGTATTATGCATCAACTGCGAGAAGCTATTAAAATAAACGCCATAGAGCAAGTAGATGAAAGCCTACAACAGTTAGCTTTCACCCCATTTATTAACCACCAAAAACCAACTCCTTTTGATGAAGCTAAAAGCATTATTTTCTATTTACGTTACGTCTATTATCAAACCTTAGGAAGATTATACCATAAAATTTGCAAGCATTTAGAGGTTGAACCAGACTTCAACCCCAATTTACTTGAATTAGGTTTTTGGCCTGGGGGCGACCGTGATGGCAATCCTTTTGTAAATGCTATAACAACCCTAAAAGTAGCTAATGAATTGCGAACTACCATTATGAAATGCTACTATCATCACCTCAAGTGGTTAATGCGTAAAGTAAGTTTCAGAAAAACCGAAAATTTATTACAAACTTTAAAACATCAATTGTACAATCAAATTTTTCAAGAGAAAAAAACACTCACTTCAGCAGTTATTTTAACTACTTTAGAAGAAGTAAAAGGTATTTTGATTTCAGATTATAATTCATTATTTGTGGATGAAATCAACGATTTTATAGGTCGTGTACATCTTTTTGGAGCTTATTTTGCAACCTTAGATATTCGGCAGGATTCTTCTATTCATGCTGAATTAATGCCCTTAATTGCAAGACAAGCATTCCAGTTAAATTGGGAAGAATTAAGCAAAAATGAAAAGAAAAATTTCCTTACCGAAAACAGCTTCAACTTAGAAGAAACTCATTTTGAAAATGAACTCTATGCCGATACCATCAGAAACATAAAACAGATTAAAAAAATTCAGCAGAAAAATGGGTTGAAGAGTATTCACCGTTATATCATTTCTAATAGTGAAAGTATTATTGACATTTTAAGTGTTTATGGTTTGTTCAAGTTTTGCGGCTATTCTGATGAAAGTATCAATATTGACATTGTACCGCTGTTTGAAACCATGGAAGGCATGAATAATTCGCTTGAAGTCATGGAAGAGCTATACAGTGACCCTGTTTATAAAGCTCATTTGAAGCGAAGAAACCATGAACAACATGTAATGCTTGGTTTTTCTGACGGCACCAAAGACGGTGGTTATTTAAAAGCCAATTGGGAAATTTACAAAACTAAAGAAAAGCTTACTTCCTTATCTAGAAAATATGGCGTGAAAGTGATTTTCTTTGATGGTCGTGGTGGCCCACCTGCACGTGGTGGTGGAAAAACCCATCAATTTTATGCTTCACAAGGGCCTGAAATTGAAAACAAAAGTATTCAGTTGACTATCCAAGGACAAACCATAACTAGTGTTTTTGGCACACACGACCAGGCAAGTTACAACTTTGAACAATTGTTGCTGGCAGGGGTAAAATCACTTCAAAGTAAGAAATTTGAACCGCACACTAAATCACTCATGAGTGAATTGGCGGAGTTGAGCTATCAAAAATACCTTAGCCTTAAAAATCATCCTCTTTTTGCTTCTTACTTAGAAGAAATGACTCCTTTAAAGCAATACGGTGACACCAATATTGGAAGTCGACCTACTAAACGAAAGGCTAGCAAAAAATTGGAGCTAAAAGACCTGAGAGCTATACCTTTTGTGGGTTCTTGGAGTATGATAAGGCAAAATATTCCTGGCTATTATGGTGTTGGTACAGCCTTAGAGAAATATGAAAACGAATTTGAAAAAGTAGAAGCTTTATACCAAGAATCGGATTTCTTTAGGTCGCTTATTCAGAATAGTATCATGTCCATGAAAAAGACCTATTTTCCTCTCACTGCCTATATGGCTGAGCATTCTACCTATGGCGAATTTTGGAAAGACCTAAGAAAAGAATACCTACTAACAAAAAAATGGGTCTTACAGCTCACACAACAAGAGGAGCTGATGGATAACGAACCCCGAGCAAAAATGTCGGTTAGTGCAAGAGAAAAGATTGTTTTACCTTTATTGAGTATTCAACAATATGCGCTGATTAAAATGCAGAAAAAAGATGCACATTTTGAAACCTATGAAAAATTAGTTATTCGGTGTTTGTTTGGAAATATAAACGCTAGTAGGAATTCGGCTTAACGTAGGTATAGGGAATAATGAGAAGGCTTTTCTTAGTTTTGTTATTCGATCAAAAGTCAAAAGACTAGCTGTTTTTAATTTTTAGTTTTGAGGCGGTACTGTTTTATTTGATGAATCTTGAATTTGTTAATTATAAGGCTTAATCCTTTTTTTTCTCCAGGTACTTAAATCCCCACCATTTTAAACAGTGAATTTTTTGACTTTGTTTGGTGTAGGATGAATATTTTGGAGACAGGAGAATAGCTGCCACAGCTATAATTCCGAAGTGAATGCGATCAAGTTCCTCCACAAAAAGTTCAGTGATAAGCCATCCTAAAATACTTAAGGCAAAAATGATGGTAAATCGTGTTAGAATTGCATTGGTAGCCGAGGTGTATTCTTTAATCATTAATTCAATTTTAGTTAGATTGAACAGGCTCACCATACAAGTCAAAATCAGCTGCATCTGTAATTTTCACCTGGGCAAAATCCCCTGTTTTTAAATAAAACTTGGTAGCATCAATAAGCACTTCGTTATCTACATCTGGCGAATCAAATTCTGTTCTTCCTACAAAATGATTTCCTTCTTTTCGGTCAATCACACATTTAAAGGT
>PXFS01000119.1 GCA_003564185.1 Flavobacteriaceae bacterium | reverse complement strand
GTTTTACCCATGATATTGGCTTTGGTACACTACAGCCTTCTCCATTATTTACTTTTGGAGGGCAGAGAGATATTAGGAATAGAGCAGCATTAAATGGTCAATTAACAGAGTTTCAAGGATTCAATGAGCAATATAATAGAACTGTAAATGAGCAATTAGATTTTAATGCTGGACTTAAGCCAATCAAAGATTTGACCATAGACATTATGGCCAATAGAATGTACTCAGACACGTATACTGAGAATTTTAGGGTTGACAGGGAAACACTACAGTATCAATCCCTAACACCTAATACCTTTGGAAACTACAGCGTTTCCACAATGATGATAAGAACAGCATTTACAGAAAGTACTAGGACAGATTCCCCAGTTTTTGAACAATTTAGGGAAAATAGATTAGTGATAGCAAGAAGACTTGCTGAAAACGCGGGAATAGATCCAAATAATCCTGAAAACCAAGATGAAAATGGATTTCCTAATGGCTTTGGTAGATCAAGCCAATCTGTGCTTTTACCAGCTTTTTTATCTGCCTATATGGGAGAAAACCCAGAGTCTGTCAGTCTCGGAGCTTTTAGAGAGACCCCTTTACCTAATTGGAATTTGAAATACACAGGTTTAATGAAAGTGAAATGGTTTAAAGATCGATTTAATCGTTTTTCAGTTCAGCATGGATACCAGTCAATGTATACAATGAATATGTTTCAATCTAACCTACAATATGATAGAAGAGATCCATTTGGACAATTCAATAGAGACTCTAATGGAAACTTCAGAAATGAATTGTATATTGCGAACATTAATTTAACTGAGTTATTTTCACCTTTAGTTCGGTTGGATTTTGAAATGAAAAATTCGGTAAGTATTCTTACTGAAATTAGAAGAGATCGTTCTTTGTCATTAAGTTTTGATAATAATCTTTTAACCGAAGTACAAGGCCAAGAATATATTATTGGTTTAGGGTATAGAATAAAAGATTTGAGAATTGTTACTCAATTTGAAGGAAATAGAAGAGTGTTAAGTGGTGATTTAAACCTGAAATTAGATTTAGCTTTACGTCAAAATGAAACTCTAATTCGTGCATTAGATGTTGATAATAATAGGGTTGTTTCTGGTCAGAATATTTGGCAAATTAACTTCACCGCAGATTACATGTTAACTAAGCAGCTCACTATTATTTTCTTTTACGATCATATTTTTACTGAAAATGCTATTTCAACAATTTTTCCTCAAACAACTATTAGAACTGGATTGACGTTAACTTATAATTTTGGAAATTAATAATTAATTGATAAATAAAATGAATATACCACAGGATTTAAAATACACAAAAGACCACGAATGGGTAAAGGTTGAAGGAGATGTTGCAACCGTAGGAATTACTGATTTTGCTCAGGGTGAGTTAGGTGATATTGTTTATGTTGAAGTTGAAACTTTAGATGAAACTATTGATAAAGATGAAGTCTTTGGAACCGTTGAGGCAGTTAAAACAGTTTCAGATCTATTTATGCCTTTATCTGGAGAAGTTATAGAATTCAATGAAAATCTGGAAGATGAGCCAGAAGTTGTAAATGAGGATGCCTATGGAAACGGTTGGATCATTAAGATTAAACTATCTAACCCTGATGAGGTACAAGAGTTATTAGATTCAGATGCGTATAAAGCACATATTGACGGCTAAATTATTTTGGCTTTTTGCTAGCTTAGCCATAGTTTTAGTTATAATTTATCTCTCATTTATGGAGACTGATAGACTACCTTCAGTCTCCATTCCTAATGCCGATAAGTACGTTCACTTTATAGAATACTTTACTCTTTTTACCGCTTGGTTCATGTATCTTTTCATGGCCTTTAAAAAGTCTTTTTTTGCAACTTTATTTACCGCATTCTTCTCAGCAGTTTTGTTTGGCATCATAATTGAAGTTCTTCAAGGTGAGCTAACTACTCATAGAAGTTTTGATTGGGGAGATGTGTTTTCGAATTCATTAGGGGCATTCACTTCAGGTTTTATTCTATATTTTTTTCATGGTAAAATCTCAAATTTGAGATCATTGAGCAAAAAAAATGATGAATGAATACTTAAAAGGTTTGTAAGTCGCTAGAGTTCCAAAAGATCAGCTTGAACAATTGAAATAGATTAAGTTAGCTTAAATATTAACTTAAACCCTATATCATGAAGTCAAAAAGAAGAGAATCCCTTAAAGAAAAATCCAGATTGTATTTTTTAGTTAGTTTGTGTTTTGTGTTATTCATAAGTTTAGTTTTTATTGAAAACAAAACTTTTTATGCTTATGACAAAGACGCTCCAATGGTTATTGTTCAACAACATTTTATTGAAGAAAAACCACAACTTTCAAGTTTTCAGAAAGATAAACCATCGCCTAAAAAGAGAAAAAAAGTTAATTTAGATAAAATTCCAAAAAAAACTACTGATGATAATACTAAACAAGAACCCGATTTAGATTTCATTAAGGATTTATTTAATTCCAATAAAACGAATAACAATGCTGCCTCTATAGAAGATATTGATGACATTTCTAAAACTGAAACCATTGAAACAGTCCCTTATAACAGAGTAAGTAAAGCTCCAATCTTTAATGGGTGTGAACACCTTTCAAGCCTTGAAGATCAGAAAAAATGTATGAATCAAAAAATTGCATCATTAGTAAGTAAGGGATTACGTCCAAACTTAACTTCTAAAGATTCTGATATCCGAATTTACGTTCAGTTTACCGTAGATGAAAATGGACTAGTAAAAGAGGTAAATGCTAATTCAAAGTCGAATTTTCTTACCAGAAAAACAAAAAAAATAATTGAAAGTTTACCTCAATTTTCACCGGCAGAACATAACAGTCATAAAGTTAAGGTAATTTATTCATTGCCTGTCTTAATCAAGGTAGATTAAAACATACTTAATTTAAATTTTACGTTTAAAACTTTTAATTTTAAAAAAAAATAGTAATTTTAGCAATTGAAAATATAGTTATATGAAACCTAAGAAGTCAGATAAAGCAAACATTGGTAAAAAGAGTTTCTTATTTTTTCAGTTGGGGCTGTTATTTATGTTGGCCACCTCATATGTCATGATTGAATGGAAAACTTACGAAAAGGCTGAGTACCAAGATGAAATAGTTGAGATGAATCTATTGGATGATGAGGAAGTGCCAATCACCGAGATGATACAAGCTCCCCCACCCCCACCGCCACCCCCACCGGCACCAGAAATCATCGAAATAATTGAAGATGACTCAGAAGAAGAAGAGGTAGAGATTGAGGAGACTGAAATTGATTTAGATGACGAAATTGTTGAAATTGAAGAAGTTGCTGATATTGGATCTGATGATGTAATCGAAGAAGTACCTTTTTCTAGTATTTCAGATGTACCAGTTTTTCCTGGTTGTGAAAAGGAAAAAACTAATGAAGCTAGAAAGCAATGTATGCAAAAGAAAATTCAGGATTTTGTAAATAAGAAGTTTGATACGAGTATTGGAAGGGATCTTGGACTTTCAGGTGTTAATCGAGTTTACATTTCATTCGTGATTGATCAAAACGGTAAGATTGTAGACGTAAGGGGTAGATCACAACATCCTAGATTAACAAAAGAAGGTGAAAGAGTAGTAAATAAGCTACCAGGTATGAAGCCTGGGAAGCAACGTGGAAGAGCTGTAAGGGTTTCTTACAACCTACCAATTGTTTTCCAAATACAAGATTAATTATTGTAAACTTTAATAAAAAAAACCCGAGGTATAAGTATCTCGGGTTTTTAAGTAAACCCCTATTTAATGAGAAGATTAACTATTGTAATTAGTGTAGTTTTAATTTGCGTAAATTCTTACGCACAAATAATTGAAAGAAATCAAGTTAAACAATTACCAAAATTTGAAGTATGTGAATCAGATGAAAGAGATAAAAATGCATGCTTTGAAACGGAGTTTATTAAACTCTTAAAACAAGGCTATAAAGATGAAGAATTAGCAGACGATAAAGTTTATCAAAGGCAATTTGAAGCTTATGTTGAAGTAGATAAAAAAGGCAGAATATCAATTCATGATTTTTCAACTAAAGAAAGCAGGATTTTTATTCCATTTGTAAGAGCAATACAGAGCTTTCCGAAGCTAAAACCTGCCCTTAATCCGCTGGAAAGACCAGTAGATTTAAGATTCAAAATTGAAGTTCAGCTGCAAAGAGATAAAATTAATGTACCAAAAGAGGTAGAAGTTAAGATAAATATCGATTTTATGTACGATGAAGAATCCTCTGAAAAATTCATTGTTTATTAATTTTCTAGATAGACTATTAAACCTCATTTTTTTTAGTTTAATTTGCTAAAAAAATATTATGAGGTTTTTTTTATCCATTCTTTTTTTTGCTTTTATTAATTCTAATGCACAATTTTTAGAAGAAAATGAAGCTGTCCCAATTTTTGATAATTGTGATTCTGTAGAAGACCAAAAAAAATGTTTCAATTCAGTACTATTTAACCTGCTTAAAGAAAATTTTAATTTCCCTGCCGAACTTTCCAAAAAAGATATTACAGAGAATGTAGTAGTGATTTTTGAAGTTAATAAATATGGCAAATTCAATACTATTTACATCGAGTCAAAATATGTTGAAATTATTCAAGCATTAGAGAATGCATTTGAACAACTACCAATTGTTCAACCAGCAACTTATAATGCTAGACCAACAGATTTTCAGATGAGATGGACAATTAAAATACCATTTACAGATGCCAGCAAAGACCTTGAAACAAATAACCCAATAATTGCAGCCCAGAAAAAATCCACAATTCAAGAATTAGATGATATTAAAACTAAGAGCTTTACAGATCCTCAAACTAGGAGTAATCTAAACGTGCAATTCTCACATGAATTATACAGTCGTATGGATGCTGAGATGAATAAGGTTGGAACTAATGCACATACAGCAACCAAACCGTACCGATACAATGAAATACAAAAGTATTACGATTTCAAAGAAGAGCGTGAAGATTTGGCCTATGATAAGAGAAGTTGGTTTGGAAGAAAGTTCTTTAATGAGAATACAGCTAGATTTGAAACCGATGATTATTGGTTTACTGTTGATATAGCAGCCGATTTACAAGTAGGAAGAGATTTTGAGGAAGAATTTACCACCTACAATAATACTAGAGCAGGTATTTTTCAAGGTGGTTTAGGTGATAAATTGACATTTTATGCAACGGTATTTGAAAGTCAAGGTAAGTTTGCAGGGTATTATAACGATTTTGCAAGAAGTCTTGGTCCGGAAGATTCAAATTTTGTTGTTATACCTGGTAGGGGGCTTGGAGAACCTTTTCGAGGTTCATCTTTTGATTATCCAGTAACTATTGGTTATTTAAATTATGATGCAACCGATTTTTTGAATTTAGAATTTGGTTCGGGTAATAATTTTTTAGGAGACGGCTACCGCTCTTTATTTTTAAGTGATAACGCCAGTCCTAATGCTTACTTTAAAGTAGAGACAAGCTTTTGGAAAATTAAGTACACCAATATTTATCAATCTTTAAGAAATTTAAATGATAGAACAGCAGAAGGTTCTTTCTTGCCAAAATATAATGCAATTCATTACTTAAGCTATAATGTAAATAATCGATTGACTCTAGGTTTGTTTGAGTCTGTGATGTTTGCAAGTGAGCCTGAAAGAGGTTTTGATTGGAATTTTGTGAATCCACTTTTGTTTTGGAATATGGCAGAATACTCCTTAGGTTCAAGGTCAGGAAAGTCTACAATTGGTTTAAGCTACAAATATAAGTGGTCAGATAAAATAAATACTTATGGCCAATGGCTTATTGATGAACTTGCTGTAGGAGATGTAGCTGCTATGGACAAGAGTTGGAGAAATAAATTTGGACTTCAACTAGGGATGAAGTATTTTGATGCTTTTAAAGTAGATAATTTAATGTTTCAGTTAGAGTATAACCAGGTAAGACCATATACCTATTCACATTTTTCACTTACCCAGCATTATACACATAATAATCAATCATTAGCCCACCTGTGGGGAGCTAATTTTAGGGAAATAATGATGATAGCTAGATATAGAAAAAATAGAATTTATGGCCATACAAAATTGATTTTTGGAGAACGTGGTTTTGAGGTTAATGAAAATAGTAATCCCTTTTATGGAAGTGATTTATTTGGTGATGAAAGGGTTAGGGTTTCCGACAATAATATCAATATTGGTCAGGGAAATAGAGCCAATTCTTACTACGGAGAAATTGAATTAGGATATTTGGTGAATCCAACTACCAATTTAAAATTATACGTCAATATCATTCATAGAGAGTTTGATATTGCCCAATCTAATTTAGTAAATTTTGATAGAAGTACTACATGGGTAAATTTTGGGTTTAGGACAGATGTATTTAATTGGTATTTTGATTACTAGTTAATTTAATAAGTATTAACGCTTGCTTAAAAATGGTGTTTCCTGTCAAATATTAACCAATTTTTCTAAGTCAAAATACTTTTTAAAAGTATCTTTGCACAAATTTTAAAAATAGATTGTCTACAGATTTGGCTATAGTAAAGGATTCTAATTTTTTCTCAGACTTAAAAGAGCTTACAAAAATGAGATTAGCCATCAGTGTGGTTTTTTCTTCAATTGCTGGATACTTTTTAGGTGCTGAGAATCTTTCATTGCTCACTATATTTTTATTAGCCGTGGGAGGGTATGCCATGGTAGGAGCTTCAAATGCATACAATCAAATTATTGAGCGAGATCTTGATAAGAAAATGAAAAGAACTCAAAATCGTCCTATACCAGCAGGTCGTTTTTCTGTAAATCAAAGTTTTTTAATTGCAAGCCTTCTTACACTCTTAGGAATAGGTTTGCTTTTTGTAATTAACCCCAAGACAGCACTTTTTGGTGCAGTATCTATTTTTATATATGTAAGTCTTTATACACCTTTAAAAACAAAAACACCATTATCTGTGTTTGTGGGAGCTTTTCCTGGAGCCATTCCTTTTATGTTAGGTTGGGTAGCGGCTACAGGTGAATTTAGTATTGAGGCTGGAACATTATTTATGATTCAGTTTTTTTGGCAATTCCCACACTTTTGGGCATTGGGTTGGTGGCTATATAACGATTATAAAAAAGGAGGATTTTTTATGTTACCAACAGGTAAAAGAGATTCCTCTACAGCCCTACAAATTGTGCTTTATACGGTTTGGACATTACTCGTTTCCTTGCTTCCTGTAACTGGATTTACTGGTGATTTGCAGCTTTCTTATTTGGGTGGTGGTATCGTATTGATTTTAGGTCTTGTTATGCTCTATCATGCTATTCAGTTGTATAAACAGAGATCAGAAAAAGCAGCTAAAAAATTAATGTTGGCTAGTGTGTCCTACATCACACTCATACAAATTGTATATGTAGCAGATAAATTTATTAGAGCATGGGTATAGAAAATAGACCATATAAGGAGAAGTTTGAACGATCTAGGAAGATGATGTTGTGGTTTGGAATCATCAGTTTGTCAATGACTTTTGCGGGATTGATGTCGGCATTTATTGTTAGTAGTGCAAGGCCAGATTGGGAGGATGATTTCAGACTCCCAGATGAATTTTTTTGGAGCACAGCTATAATAATATTAAGTTCTCTAGCATTAATTTTTGCCAAAAAGAAAATTAAAGAGGGTAATTTACCTCAAGCAAACATTGGTACATTAGCTGCATTTGTATTAGGGATAATCTTTGTAGTACTTCAGTTTATTGGTTTTAACGCTATTATTGAGCTTGGGTATCGTTTTACTGGTGCGGCAAGTAATGTAACGGCATCCTATATATATTTAATTGTTTTTTTACACTTATTGCACATCATATCCGGGTTGATTGTACTTACGGTATTGATATTTAAACAATTTAAAGGAAGGTATACAAAAGAAAATATGTTAGGTTTTGAAATAGGAGTAAGTTTTTGGCATTTTGTTGATGTTTTATGGTTATTATTATTTTTATTTTTTTCCTATTTTTATATTTTTTAAGAACAAATAATTAATTATTTTTGCGCTAACTAAAAATTAAGCATATGGATTCTACAGCTGTTACACAGACTGGTACAGAAGGAAAAAATTGGGGAGGAGGCAATCAGCCTCTTAAAGCAAGTTATGGTAAGTTGATGATGTGGTTTTTTATTACATCAGATGCTTTGACTTTTTCAGGTTTTCTTGCTGCTTATGGATTTACTAGATTCAAATTCATTGAAGAATGGCCTATTGCAGATGAGGTTTTTAATCACTTTCCATTTTTACATGGAGTAGATGCCCCAATGTACTATGTTGCTCTTATGACTTTTATACTGATTTTTTCATCAGTTACAATGGTCTTAGCTGTAGATGCTGGACATAAAATGCAAAAATCTAAAGTTACTTTTTATATGGCACTAACCATATTAGGTGGTGCTGTGTTTTTAGGTTCTCAAGCATGGGAATGGAAAAACTTTATTCAAGGTGAATACGGAGCCGTTGAAACTAAATCTGGAAAAATACTACAATTTGTAGATAACGATGGGAAACGAGTTGCAATACAAGATTTTACATCTCAACACGAATCTTACAGAGAGCAACACAAAAATAACAAAGGCGCTTGGTATATAGGTGAAAGTAGTTTACCAGAATATCATATAGATGATGTTAAAAAAGCATTTAAAGATAATGATAACCTGCTAGTTCGAACAATGCAGCTTAACGAACATAAGGAGAAAACTGTTTTAAGTAGAGAAGAATCTATCAAGTACTTGGATGAGAGAGGTACAGATTTAATTTTTGGAGCTAACCTTAAGAGAAATGAATATGGTGCTCCGCTATTTGGAGGATATTTCTTTTTCATTACTGGGTTTCATGGATTTCACGTCTTTTCTGGAGTAGTTTTATTATTAATCGTATTTTTCAATGTCCTTATTGGAACCTACGAAAAAAGGGGGCACTATGAAATGGTAGAAAAGGTTGGCCTTTATTGGCACTTTGTTGATTTAGTTTGGGTATTTGTTTTTACATTCTTCTACTTAGTTTAAATAAAAAAAATATTATTATGGCACAAGATGTAGCACATCACGAAGGAGCAACTAAAAGAATTTGGTCAGTATTTGTAATCTTATCTATACTCACCATAGTAGAAGTTGTTTTAGGTATATTAAGACTGGATATTTTAGTTTTTACAGAAGTGGTTTCCATGTCACTTCAAAATTGGATTTTTATAATTCTTACAATCCTCAAGGCTTATTACATTACTTGGGCATTTATGCACATGGAGCATGAATCTGCTGGACTTAGAAGAACTGTAGTTTGGACTGGAGTTTTCCTAATTTGTTATTTGGTTGCTATTTTGCTTATTGAAGGGGATTATATCCATGATGTTTATTCAACTGAATTTGTAACTTGGGATTTTTAAGCTTCTAACACAACATAAAACTTATTTAAAAAAGGCAGTTGTAAGACTGCCTTTTTCTATTTTTGCACAATGAAAAAAATTAAAAAATTTACTGTATTAGGTATTTTATTTATTCTGCCACTTGTTGCTTATTTGTTTTTCTCAAGCGGAGTTAACAATTTTGGGAGATTGCCAGTTGTACAAGAGGATGTCTTGAATTTAAATAATCTCAATCATGTGTTCACAGGCGAAAAAATTCAAACTGAAGGTAAAATAAATATATTTACTTTTTTAGGCGGTGATGTAGAGACCAAATCTGTTTTCGCTTTTAATCTTAAAGAAAAGATTTACGACAGATATAAAGAATTTAAGGATTTTCAGGTGGTAAGCTTTGTGTTAGAAGACCAAATTAACCTAGCTGAAAAATTTATAGATGAAATTAATAAAACATCGGATGCTTTTGCTTGGAAAGTGGTTGTGGTCTCTGAAGAAGAGATAATAAGTCAATTTAACCAATTTAATTCTCCTCATCAATTGGATGATAAGTTTTCTTCAGCAGAAGCCTTTATTATTGATAAAAAAGGAAATCTAAGAGGACGTAAAGATGATGAAGATGAGGGAGTTAAAAAAAGTTATAATATGAAGTCGGTAGCAGAACTTAACAATAAAATGATTGACGATATGAAAGTCATATTAGCAGAATATCGACTTGAATTAAAGAAATACGCTGATAAAGAAAAGAAGTAATTAAACATGAAAAATTATTCATACATAGGGATATCATTTATCGTACTTATTTTTGGTATTTGGGCTGTGAGCGAATTTATGAGTAGATCTGAAGCCAATAATTTAGCCTATCTCACCGTGGAAAATGATGAAGGTGAATTAGTCAAACGAAAGGTTCCTGATTTTAGTTTCACTAACCATAATGGAAAAACTATAACTAATAAAGATTATGAAGGTAAAGTTTATGTAGTTGAATTCTTTTTTGCCACATGTCCAACTATTTGCCCAATTATGAATCAAAATTTAGTTGAAGTTCAAAATGAATTTTATGGAAATATGAATTTTGGAATAGCTTCGTTTACCATTAACCCAGAAAATGATACCCCTGAAGTCCTAAAGGCTTATCGCGAAGAATACGGAATCAAACACCCTCATTGGCATATGTTAACAGGTGATAGAGACAAAATCTATGATTTGGCTAGAAATGGGTTTAATGCCTATGCGGCTGAAGATCCAAATGCTCCTGGAGGATTTGAGCATTCTGGTTTTTTTGCACTAGTTGACAAAAAAGGATTTTTGCGCTCTCGATATGATGAACACGGTAATCCAATTTTGTATTATCAAGGCGCAGTGTCAATAAACGATACTAGTCAGCCTGGAGATGAAGAGCAAGTGAGTATATTAATTAAAGACATTAAAAAACTTTTGTAATGGAAGCAACGCAAAAAAAAGATAAGATAGCCGTTCCTATAATTATTGCCTTATCTATACTAGTACCAATAATTGTTGTTGTATTGATGAACCTGGAAACGCGTATAGATCTTTTAGGTCTAGAGGTTGGTAGCTTTCCGTTTTTTCATGCTGTAATTAATGCTTCCACGGCTGTTTTATTAGCAACTGGTTATCAACTAATTAAAAAAGGCAATCGACTTATGCATCGAAATGTAATGATCACAGCTTTTGTCTTGTCTACCTTATTTTTAGTAAGCTATGTTATTTCCAAAATTAGTCATGACCCAGTGCCTTTTGGTGGAGAAGGAATAATAAGATACATTTACTTTTTTATTTTGTTTACTCACATAGCTCTTTCAGGAATCATTATTCCGCTTGTGCTCTTTACCATGTATAGAGGTCTTACAAGTGAATTTGAAAGGCATAAAAAAGTAGCGCGGTGGACCTTCCCTATATGGCTGTATGTTGCCATAACAGGGGTTTTAGTTTATTTATTTATGATGCCTTATTATTAAAATTTGAAGTATGAAGTTGACGTGGAAATTTTTATTTTTTATCGGTGTAATTGTTTTATTGCCCAATGTAGTTGAAGCACAATGTTCTATGTGTAGAGCTGTACTAGAGTCTGAAGGAGATAAATCTACAGCTGAAGGAATAAATAATGGAATTATTTTTCTAATGGCTTTTCCATACCTCTTAGTAGGTGGATTAGGCTATTACATTTATAAAACTTACAGCTCAAAAAGCAATTAACATGCTTAAAGTTTTTTATTTATCTACCTGTACTACTTGTAAGCGAATTCTTTCTGAAATTGAATTGCCTGATAATCATGAATTAATTGATGTTAAAAAAAGTCCTATTTCAGCTGAAGATTTAGCCGCTATGTATCGTTTAGAAGGTTCTTATGAAGCACTTTTTAATAAGCGCGCACAATTGTATAAGCAACGTGATTTAAAATCAAAAAGCTTGAAAGAAGAGGATTTTAAACATCTACTGTTAGAGCATTATACCTTTTTGAAGAGGCCTGTGTTTCTTTTTGAAAATTCAGTTTTTGTAGGAAATTCCAAAAAAACCGTAGAACAACTCAAGTCATTTTTAGATGACTAAGCGTTGGTGGGCGGTTTTAGCTGCCCTAAGTGCAACTTCAATTTATGGAGTAAATCACACTGTAGCAAAAGCTTTAATGCCTACATATATTGAGCCTTTTGGTTTAATTTTACTTCGCGTAGCTGGAGCAGCTCTTTTGTTTTTAATTATTAGTTTCTTTTTCCCAACCGAAAAAATTGATAAAAAAGATTGGATAAGAATAATAGCTTCTGCAATTTTTGGTATGGTGGTTAACATGCTTATGTTTTTTAAAGGACTCAGCTATTCCACACCAATTAATTCATCGGTAATTGTTACTATTTCGCCAATATTGGTCTTTTTATTATCTGCTGTTTTAATTCGTGAAAAAATTACTTGGTTAAAAGCTTTTGGAGCTATTTTAGGCTTGTTAGGGGCTATAAGTTTAGTACTTTTTGGCCCTCAAATAACTACCAATGCACCCAATATTCCACTTGGAAATAGTCTTATATTAATAAATGCCACTTCTTACGGAATTTACTTAATTGTAGTAAGGCCTCTCACCAAGAAATATTCATCAATTACCTTAATGAAGCACTTATTTGTAATTGCAACAATTATTAATTTTCCAATTTGCTTTTCTGAATTCAAACAAGTTGATTGGCTAAATTTACCTTTTGATGCCATTTGGAGAATGAGTTTTGTTGTGATTGGAACAACTTTTCTTACCTACTTATTAAACATTTATGCGTTGAAACAATTATCTGCTTCTACCTTAGGGGTTTTTGTATATCTTCAGCCAGTTATAGCTATTGTTTATGCTATTTATGCGGGAATAGATCAACTAGACTTCTTGAAAATAGTAGCTGCATTTTTGGTGTTTGTAGGGGTGTTTATGGTATCTAAAAACCCAGCTCAAAAGCGAAAAGCACTTTGATTGCTTTAGTTCTTATACCAGTTATTATTAGAAATTTCTGGAAAAGAAAAAAGGGCTTTTTATTACATTAATTTCAATTGATAAATAGTCTAATATGTTCTTCCTACCACATACTTGCGTTAGGGATGGTAGCGGCAGCTTGGTTGAAGCAAAAAGATTGTTTTTACTGCGGTGCCAAAGCGACCATAGAAGCTCTTGGCAGCGCTTGTTAACAACTGATTTTTGCCAACCAACTACAGCGGACAGCGCGTTTAAACGCCCCAAAAAATATTTATGTCATAACAAAGTATGCACAAATAGCCTTAGGTTAGCCTTTTTTGATATGAAAAAGATAGAAATTTGCAAAAACAGTTAGAGGAAGTTTCTTAACTTAGTGCATTATTTAAAATAAATGAATAAACAGGAGCATATTGCAATTATTGGAAATGGTATCTCTGGTGTGACTTTGGCAAGGCATATTCGAAAAAATTCTGATAAGAAAATCACTTTAATTTCTGATGAATCTCCATATTTTTTTTCTAGAACAGCCTTAATGTATGTGTACATGGGGCATATGAAATGGGAACATTTGATACCTTATGAAAAGGATTTTTGGAAGAAAAATAGAATTGAATTAATCCATAAGCGCGTAGTAAATATTGATGTGGAGAATAATGTATTGCATTTTGAGGATAATGACCAATTGAATTATGACCAATTGGTATTAGCTACAGGCTCGGTGCCTCAATATTACAATTGGCCTGGGCAGCACTTGAAGGGCGTACAGGGGCTGTATGCTAAACAAGATTTAGAATTATTAGAAGAACATGCTCCTCATCATCAGGCTTGCCAGAGAGCTGTTATTGTAGGGGGTGGCTTGATAGGTGTTGAACTTGCAGAAATGCTGCATACCCGTGATATATCAGTAACATTTTTGGTGAGAGAGCCTTATTTTTGGAATACTATTTTGCCTCAACACAGCGCAGAATTAATTACTAATCACATTAAAAAACAGGGTATTGATTTGCGGTTGTCTACGCATTTAAAAGCCATTAATTCTGATGATGATGTTAAGGTAAAGTCTGTTAGCATTAGCGAAAACAACCAAGAAATACCTTGTCAGTTAGTAGGCTTAACTACAGGAGTTAGACCCCATATAGATTTCTTAGAAACTTCTTCTATTGCTATTAATAAAGGGGTGGTTGTGGATGAATATTTTAGGACTAATGTAGAAAATATTTATGCTATTGGTGATTGTGCTGAACGTAACTATTCTCTTGGTCACCGTCCTGCAATAGAGTCAGTTTGGTATACTGGAAGAATAATGGGGGAGACCTTAGCTCAAACACTTTGTGGAAATCCTACAAAGTATGCTCCTGGACATTGGTTTAACTCGGCTAAGTTTTTTGATATTGAATACCAAACCTATGGTTGGGTCTTTTCTACACCTAAGACTGGTAATGCTCATTTTTATTGGAAAGATGAAGAGGAAGAAAAAGCAATTGAAATTGAATATGAAGTAGCTACGCAAAAGTTTTTAGGAATTAACTCATTTGGTATTCGCTTAAGGCATGAGTTTTTTGATCAATGTCTAAGTAGTAACAAAACTATTGATTTTGTTTTAGACCACTTTGAACAAGCTAACTTTGATCCTGAATTTTTTGGGACTTATTACCATCAGATTAAGGTCAAATGGCAGGAAGAAAATAAAAAAGCAAACGCTTAATTATGGCTTTAGAAAACACATCTTTTACAGGAAATGCAGCAGCTAATTTGTCTAACCAACAAAAAATATTTTTATTTACAGGCTTCTCAGGACTGTTCATAACTTTTATTGCAAGCTTTAATGCCATTCAAAGTCAATTAGCGGTTTGGTTAGCCGTTGCTTTAGGCTTGATTAGCATAGGAGTAATAGGCTATTCTAGAGAGTTATATAAAAATACTATGCCAGGCATAAAAAATGATTATGTTTTTTTTAAATCATTGACCAATAGAGGAATTTGGGCTTATGCTTTAGGTATATTTCTAACAGGTTTTTATGTGGTACTTTATTTTTATCCATCTTATTTAGGATTAAATGAATCTGGAGAAAATACGGGATTAGTTGCTTTATTTGATCCTTTAAGTAAATGGTTAAGCGGTAATTCAGCAAGTCAGTGGTTTGTGTACGGAGTGTTTTATACACTTGCCATTTTGCTTTTTGGAATGAAGTTCTTGTGGAAATATAGACATAATAAATACCAAAGATTACGCACTTTTTCAGTGATGTTTTTTCAGTTGGGGTTTGCCTTTTTAATTCCGGAGCTAATGGCTAGGTTGAATTCAGATTCCTTTGCATTGCCCTATTACGATCTTAAAAATATATGGCCATTAAATTATTATAATTTTGAGCAATACCGGGTTGATGAGTTTATCAGCGCTGGAAATATAGGCCTTGCATTATTAATTTTTGGAATCTTGTCTATTTTGGTGATTACACCAATTCTTACTTACAAGTATGGAAAGCGATGGTATTGTTCTTGGGTTTGTGGCTGTGGAGGCCTAGCAGAAACCGCAGGCGATTCCTTTAGGCACTTAAGTGATAAATCTATCCAAGCCTGGAAAATTGAACGTTGGATGGTGCATTTAGTTACTGTTTTTGTTGTGCTTATGACCATGGCTGTAGTGGCTACATATTTGGGATATGATGCCGAAAAGTATTGGCTAACTAAACCTGCCTTTTTAATTGGGTCTACTATTCTACTTACAGCTGTTTATGCCTGGGTTTTGATTTATAAACGTGAGGCATTTAAGAAAGATGCTTTAATTGCTGGGGGTGGTTTTTTGGCTTTAATCATTACACTTGTTAGCTTGCATTTAATAGGTTGGACGCCTCATTTGTTCTTTATTGAAGCAGAACCCTTGCGTGCTTCCTACGGATTTTTAATTGGCAGTATTTTTTCTGGAGTTATAGGAACGGGCTTTTATCCCATTTTAGGAAATCGGGTTTGGTGCAGATTTGGATGTCCTATGGCTGCTATACTTGGCTTTCAACAACGTTTGTTTTCAAAGTTTAGAATTACTACTAATGGTGGGCAGTGTATTTCCTGTGGAAATTGCTCTGTATATTGCGAAATGGGAATAGATGTTAGAGCGTATGCTCAACGGGGTGAAAATATAGTTCGCTCCTCCTGTGTGGGTTGTGGAATTTGCTCTTCGGTATGCCCTAGAGGTGTTTTGAAGTTAGAAAATGATAATCCCAATAATCGCTTAAACGAAAACGAAATTCTTTTTGGAAACAAGCTCAATTTAAAAGATTATGTGCAATAGAGATAATGATGCTTACATCTTAAAATCAAATTTTAATTTACTTTTGAGCTTTTAGAAATCAAAACCTATGCAAGAAATAGAACGCAAGTTTTTAGTAACCAATACCGATTTTAAACAGGAAGCTTTTCAGCAAATTCATTTAGTGCAAGGGTATTTAAACTCTACTCCAGAAAGAACAGTGAGAATTCGCATAAGTAATGAACAAGCTTGGATTACCATTAAAGGAAAATCTTCTGCTGATGGAACTTCCCGTTTTGAATGGGAAAAAGAAATTCCGCTCAATGAAGCCAAAGAATTACTTGCTTTGTGCGAAGAATTTCTGATTGAAAAAACCCGCTACTTAGTAAAAGCAGGAAAGCATACTTTTGAAGTAGATGAATTTCATGGGAAACATCAAGGTTTGTTGATGGCTGAAGTTGAACTTAAAAATGCCAATGAAACTTTTGAAAAACCAGCATGGCTCGGAGAAGAAGTAACAGGTCAAAAGGAATACTACAATGCCTACTTAAAATCGCATCCACTTCTTTAGTTAATTCTAGTTGAACTAGCTTACCTTTGCAACAAAATTAAAAGATTGAATACGATATACGATGCTGTTGTTGTTGGAGGTGGAGCGGCTGGCTTTTTTACAGCCATTCAATTGGCCGAAAAAAGTCCTGAAGCTAAAATTCTCATTTTAGAAAAAACAAAAAATCTACTCCAAAAAGTAAAAATTTCTGGCGGAGGAAGATGCAATGTTACCCATGCTGTTTTTGAACCTAAAGAATTAGCTCAAAATTATCCACGTGGACATAAAGAACTTTTAGGTCCTTTTCATCAGTTCATGACTGGAGATATGATGGCCTGGTTGGAAGCGAATAATATTCCCACTAAAATTGAAGAAGATGGAAGAGTTTTTCCAATTTCAGATAATTCACAAACTATTATCGACTGTTTTCTTCATTCGTGCAAGCAATACGGAATTGAAATTCAAACATCAACCTCATTTTCAGATTTTACAAGAGAAGATGATGAACTTTGGAATTTAACTACTTCAGAAGGAAACATTCGTACCCAAAATTTGGTGTTAGCAACAGGAAGCAGTCCGCAGGTTTGGAAGTTTTTGGCAACTAAAGGATTTACTATTGTTCCGCCAGTACCTTCGCTTTTTACATTCGATTTCAAACACAAACACCTGATTAAAAATCTGGCGGGAATTAGCGTTGAAGCAAGTGTAAGGGTAGCTTCAAAAGAAGATTCAGTAAAAAAATCAGTTATGAAGTCCCTCACTTCAGAAGGTCCTTTATTAATTACCCACTGGGGGATGTCTGGCCCATGTATTTTGAAACTTTCAGCTTGGGGAGCACGTGCTTTACATCAGCTGAATTACGAATTTGATTTGCATGTGAATTGGACAAAAAGCAAAAACGAAGAAGAAGTATTTGAAACTTTAGTCGATTTAAAAAACACGCATACTCAAAAGCAAATAGGTAACTTAAGTAGCTTCGATTTACCCAAGCGTTTGTGGAAAAAATTACTAGCTGATGCCAGTATAGATGAGGCTACAAAAACACAGGATTTAACACATAAAAACTTGAGAAAACTTGCTTTAACTTTAACCGATTCAGTATATGAAATTAAAGGGAAAAGCACTTTTAAAGAGGAGTTTGTTACGGCAGGCGGTGTAGATTTAAAGCAAATTGATTTCAAAAACTTCTCCGTAAAAAATCATCCTAATTTTTACATGGTGGGTGAAATGCTTAATATTGACGCCGTTACTGGAGGTTTTAATTTTCAGAATGCGTGGACGGGAGGTTATCTAGTTGCTTCAGCAATTCAAAATTCGATTTCAAAAGTCAAGTCGATGAACTAACTAATTAGGAATTCAATTGCCAGATTTCATAATTTAGAAAACTAGCAAAAATTACCCAGAATAAATAGGGGAATAGGAGGTAAGCGGCAATTCGATTGATTTTTAGAAAATGAATGATAGTCATAATGATTAAAAATACCAAGCCAAGAATAATCATTAAGGCGCCAAAAATTTCTTGATTGCCAAAAAAGACAATAGACCAGCTTAAATTTAAGCCCAATTGAAGTAAGTAAATCAGTAGTGCTTTTTTTACCAAGGCATTATCCAATCCAGCTTTCCAAACCAAACCAGCGGCCAGTCCCATCATGATATAAAGTAGCGTCCATACAGGGCCAAAAATCCAATTAGGTGGATTGAAGCTAGGTTTATTGAGTTCAGTGTACCAAGTTCCAACGCTAATTTGGGTAGCATAGCCACCAATTCCAGCCACTACAAAGCATAAAATAATACTCAGTATAATTTTTGTTGTTCCGTTAATTTTCATGAATCGATTTTGTTTTTATACCAGTTTTTCAATTAATAAATGATATGAGTACAAGTATAGGGATTTTTTATTAATCCTCGGTTTT
>PXFS01000145.1 GCA_003564185.1 Flavobacteriaceae bacterium | reverse complement strand
TTTACCCTGTTAAATAATGCAACGCATTACGCAAAGCGTATGTAATAGGTTGAGGGGTGGGGCAAAAATCAAGGAATTTAGAGAATTTATTTTTTTGTTGTGTACTAAAAAGATTTAGTTGTGTTGCTAATTTTAGTCCTTTACACACTTAGGGCCTTTGTGGTAAAACAAATAGGTTTTGTGCCTAAAACAACTTCACTTTTTTAAAGCTTAATCTTCACTAACAAGCTTTTAATCAAAAACTTGCTTGACCATTAAAATAATTGTACTTTTGCAAATTCAAAATTAGAAGCTTAGGTATGAATATTACAAGAGAAAACAAAGACAATTTAAACGCTGTTTTAAGTGTTGCTATAGAGAAAGGTGACTACAGTGAAAAAGTAGAAAAAATATTAAAAGATTACCGTAAAAATGCCAATATTCCAGGGTTTAGAAAAGGAAAAGTGCCTATGGGCATGATCAAAAAACAATATGGGCAAGCGGTATTAGTGGATGAGGTAAACAAGTTACTTCAAGATTCGTTGAATAATTATATCCAGGATGAAAAATTAGATGTATTAGGAAATCCACTTCCTATGCCTCAAGATAATTTAGATTGGAAACAAGACGATTTTACCTTTGAATTTGAATTAGGTTTAGCACCAGAATTTGATGTAAACTTTGATAACAAAGAAAAAATAACGCATTATAAAATTACCGCTGACCAAGAAATGATTGATGAACAAATCAAATTGATTCAGCGTCAGTACGGAAAGTTAGAAACGCGTCAAGAAGTTAAAGCGGGCTTTAATGTGGTGGTGGAAATCACTAACCAAGACCAAGCCATTAAAAATGAAACTACGCTACAGCTAAAAGACTTAGCAAAAGATGCTCAAAAAAGTTTAAAAGGAGCTAAAATTGGCGATAGCGTTCAATTGAGCTCAAAAGGGCTTTTTGAAAACGAAGAAGATTTAGGGCGTTTCCTTGGTTTAGAAAAAGAAGATGCTGAAGCTTTAGGCGAAATTGATTTAACTTTTGAAATTAAAGAAATTAACGAAGAAATTCCAGCTGAATTAAATCAAGAATTGTTTGATAAATATACAGGTGAAGAAGGTAAGCTTACTTCTGAAGAAGAATTGAAAAATTTCATTAAAGAACAGGCAGCCGAGCAATTTGTTCAGCATAGTGATCAACAATTGTTGAATGACGTTTCTGCGCACCTTATTGAAAACACCAAATTTGAATTACCAGGCGAATTCTTGACGAAGTGGATTCAGCAAACCGCAGAAAAAGAACTTTCTGACGAAGACGCTAAACAAGAATACGAGAATAGCGAAAAAGGAATTCGTTATCAATTAATAGAAAGCAAAATCATTAAAGAAAATGATTTAAAAGTAGAGCCAAAAGAAATGAAAGCTATGATGATGGACCGCATCAGACAGCAAATGGCACAATATGGTGGAGCGAACATGCCAGACGAGCAATTGGAAGGCTTTGCAGACCAAATGCTTTCTAATCAAGAAGAATCAAGAAAGATTGCAGAACAAGTAATGAACTCAAAAATTCTTGAAGTATATAAAGAAAAATTGAACTTGAAAGAAAAGGAAGTAAGCTTTAAAGAGTTTGCAGATGAGGCTTACAAGCAGCAGTAAATAAATTACTTTTGCTAAGCTTCAATAAAGAAGTTTAGCAAAAGTTTTTGATTGATACATAGGCGTAGTTCCTATATTCGTAGTTTATTTCTAATTAATATAAGACGTATGAATATCTCTAAAGAATTTGAAAAATTTGCTACCAAAGACCAAGGGGTAAATAGCAATTACTACAATAAAATCATTAATTCAATGTATCCGGTAGGCATGACGCCTAACATTATTGAAGAGCGACAAATGAACGCTGTAGCCATGGATGTGTTTTCTCGATTAATGATGGACCGTATTATCTTTTTAGGTACACCAATTAATGATCAAGTGGCTAATATTATTCAAGCGCAGTTGTTATTTTTAGAAAGTACAGATGCTACAAAAGACATACAGATTTACATTAACTCTCCCGGAGGTAGTGTTTATGCAGGATTAGGAATTTACGATACCATGCAATTCATTAAGCCCGATGTGGCTACTATTAATACAGGAATGGCAGCCTCTATGGGAGCAGTGTTATTGTGTGCAGGTACTGATGGAAAACGTACTGGATTACCACATTCTAGAGTGATGATTCACCAACCTATGGGAGGTGCGCAAGGACAAGCCGATGATATTGAAATCACCGCTAAACAAATTTTGATTTTAAAGAAAGAACTCTATGAAATCATAGCTAAACATTCAAAGAAAGATTACGACAAAGTGTATCAAGATGGCGATCGTGATTTTTGGATGAATGCTGAAGAAGCACTAGCGTACGGTATGATTGATGAAGTTTTGAAAAGATAAGTAATGGCAAAGGAAAATTTAAGTTGTTCGTTTTGTGGACGTAAAAAAGCAGAAACCAATATTTTAATTGCGGGTTTAGATGCACACATTTGTGATCGATGCATTGAACAAGCCCACGGAATTGTATTGGAAGAAGCAAAACAAGAATCTACAAGCGAGCTTTCTTCTGAATTGGTGCTGAGAAAACCTAAATCCATTAAAAGTTTCCTAGATGAATATGTAATTGGTCAAGACAAAACCAAAAAAGTAATGTCGGTGGCTGTTTACAACCACTATAAACGATTATTACAACCCACTACCGATGACGATATTGAGATTCAGAAATCCAATATTTTAATGGTAGGAAAAACAGGTACAGGTAAAACTTTAGTGGCTAAAACTATTGCACGCATGCTTAATGTACCTTTGGCTATTGTAGATGCAACCGTTTTAACCGAAGCCGGTTACGTTGGTGAAGATGTAGAAACCATCTTAACCAAACTTTTAGCCGCCGCCGATTACAATGTAGAAAAAGCAGAACGCGGAATAGTTTTTATTGATGAAATAGATAAAATTGCCCGTAAAAGCGATAATCCATCTATTACTAGAGACGTTAGTGGAGAGGGTGTGCAACAAGCCTTATTGAAACTATTGGAAGGAACTACAGTAAATGTACCCCCAAAAGGAGGACGAAAACATCCTGACCAAAAATTTATTGAGGTAAATACTGAAAACATTTTATTTATTGCGGGGGGTGCCTTTGATGGTATTGATAGAAATATTTCGAAGCGTTTAAACATGCAAGCCGTAGGTTACGGAGCCTCAAAAGAAGGCGAAAGTTTAGACAAAGACAACATGTTGAAATACATTATTCCTAAAGATGTAAAAGATTACGGATTAATTCCTGAAATTATTGGTCGTTTACCCGTTTTAACGCACATGGATCCGCTGGATAGAGCTACTTTAAAAATGATTCTTACCGAACCTAAAAATGCCATTATCAAGCAATATGAGAAACTGTTTGAAATGGACGATATTAAGTTTAGTATTACCGACGGCGCCTTAGAATACATAGTGGACAAAGCTTTAGAATACGAATTAGGAGCCCGAGGTTTACGCTCCTTATGCGAAGCTATCCTAACTGAAGCCATGTATGAAATGCCCGACGGAGATGAAAAAGAATTACGCGTTACTAAAACTTATGCCGAGCACAAACTCAACCAGAGTGGCATCAGCAAATTGAAAACCGCCTCCTAATTATTCTTTAAAAACACAAACAATAAGCCCTTCCATGTCAAGGGTTTTTTTGTTGAACAAAACTTAAAAGTCTTTGAATTAATCATTTAGTAACCTTTCGTCGAATTTCTGCTACATATTTTTTTTATATTTGTTATCCAAAATTAAACAAATGAAAACAAAACTACAAAAACTTAAAATTTTATGCCTAATGCTGCTGGTGAGTAGTATTGGGTGGGGGCAAACAGAATCCTTTTCGATAGACTTTAATACCAGTACACCAAATCAAACAATCACCGCTCCAACGGGTATAACTATTAGTCAAGTTGGAGTTTCTGCTGGATCGATTAGTTATGGTAGCTTTGGGACTACTTTTGGCGGAACACCTCATGCTGAATCAAGTAGTGGCTGGATGGCGACTACTGATCCGGATGCAGCTAAAAATTTCTTTTTTACAATTACAGCTGATCCAGGAATAACTTTTGATTTAAAGTCTGTTAGTTCACTAGTCAGATCCACTAACGCTGGCGCATCCGACATGGCTTTATTAGTCAATGGGGATTTAATTGATAACGTAGCTACACCAAATAGTGCCACTCCAATTCTAAATGTATCAGGAACAGATTTTACAAGTTACGATGAATTAACGTCAGTCACAATAAAAATTGCAGGCTATGATGGAGGAAGTAGAACTTCTACAGGTGGTGGAGCATCTAGAATAGGACAAATAGAAGGGACGATAGTTGTAAATTTAGGTTCAACACCCGTACTTTCTTCAACTGAAAGCAGTATCGAAGATCTGGATTATGAAGAAGGTGACGGTCCTTCGATTGAGCAAAGTTTTTCAGTTTCGGGAGAAAATTTAGACGGTTCTGATGTTACTGTTTCTTTACCTGCTTCATCAGATTTTGAACTTGCAGAAACAGCTTCTGGAACATATACTAATTCAATAACGCTT
>PXFS01000008.1 GCA_003564185.1 Flavobacteriaceae bacterium | reverse complement strand
TTAGATTTTTCTGAAAAGGCTAAAGTAAAAAAATTAGATTTGTCTAATCATCAAATTTATGCAGGAGAAACTTCTAAAGAATTTAAAAAAGCGACACCTTTTAAGTTTCAAGGACTTGATTAATATATTTTTAAAAGCCTTTAGTGTTTAATAACACTAAAGGCTTTTAAAATTTAAATATCATTGCTTATTGTATCAATGGATTAATAAGCCCTGTCTTTTTTACCTTCATAAAAGTTCATAAAAGCCTTATTTACAACTCGATTACCACCAGGTGTTGGATAGTCTCCTGTAAAATACCAATCGCCTAAATTTTTAGGGCATGCCTTATGCAATAAATCAACACTTTGGTAAATCACTTTTATTTCGGCTTTTATGCTTTCATCCCCCAGTAACTCTGCTATTTTATCTGAGACCTCTTCGTCTGTAAATTGCTCATAAACCGCTTTTACTTGGTTTTGGATTTCAAAAGTATCTTTTTGGTTTTCAGCTTTACATTTTTGGTAAGTTTCTTCAATTACATGCCATTGGTTTCGGTCTTTTAAAAGTTCTAAAGCTGCTCTAAACGCAACAAAATCCTCTAATCTAGCCATATCAATACCATAGCAGTCAGGATAACGAATTTGAGGGGCTGAAGAAACAATGACTATTTTTTTGGGATTGAGTCGGTCTAACATTTTTAAGATACTTTTCTTTAAAGTGGTTCCTCGCACAATACTATCATCAATGACCACTAAATTATCTGTTGACTTTACCACCCCGTAAGTGATGTCATATACGTGAGCAACTAAGTCATCTCGGCTTGAGTCTTCGGTAATAAATGTTCTTAATTTCGCATCTTTAACAGCAATTTTTTCAGTTCTAATTCGATGTGAAAGAATTTCTTTAAGACGCTCATCTGTAAGATTCTCTTTTTCATCTAAAATAGCTTGATTTTTTTGCCTATTTAATTCGTCTTGTGCCGCCTCATTCATTCCTATAAAAGAAGTTTCAGCAGTATTTGGAATGTAAGAGAAAACAGAATTAACGGTATCGAAATTTATGGCTTCTAAAACCTTAGGCATCAATAGTCTTCCTAATTCTTTTCGTTCTTCGTAAATTTCAGCATCGCTGCCGCGTGAAAAATAAATTCGTTCAAACGAACAGGCTTTCTTTTCAAGGGGTTCTATTATTTTTTTGATGCTGACTTTGCCATTCTTTTTGGTGATAATAGCGTGTCCAGGAGGAAGTTCTTTCACTTCATCAAAATCCACATTAAAGGCGGTTTGAATTACTGGTCTTTCTGAAGCTACGGTTACAATTTCATCATCTTGGTAATAATATACGGGTCTAATTCCAGCGGGGTCACGTAATACAAAAGAATCTCCGTGCCCAATCATTCCTGCCATGGCATAACCCCCATCCCAATCGGTAGAAGATTTTTTTAGGATTTTATGGATTTTTAATTGTTCCATGATATGAGGTGAGGCTTGCTTTTTGGAGTATCCTTCAGCTTTTAGTTTCTTGTATAATTTTCGTACTTCAGAATCTAAAAAATGACCTATTTTTTCCATTACAGTAATAGTATCTGCTTTCTCTTTTGGGTGCTGACCCAAATCCACTAAATTTTGAAAAAGCTCACCAACATTAGTCATGTTAAAATTACCAGCTAGAATCAAATTTCTGTGCATCCAATTGTTTTGGCGAAGAAATGGGTGAACACTTTCAATACTATTTTTCCCAAAAGTACCATAACGAACATGACCTAAAAACACTTCCCCAATATAGGGTAGGTTTTCTTTTTGCCACTGGGTATTGTCCTGAAATTCAGGGTGTAATTCTAATTCAGTATTAATTCGGTCATTAATTTTAGCAAAGATATCCTGAATGGGTTGGTCTGCATTAGAGCGAACTCTGCTGATGTAGCGTTTACCGGGTTGCATATCTAATTTAACACTGGCTAAACCAGCGCCGTCTTGACCTCTATTGTGTTGTTTTTCCAGCATCAAATACATTTTATTGATGCCATAAAAAGCAGTTCCGTATTTTTCTTTGTAGTATTCAAGTGGTTTTTGCAGTCTTAAAAGGGCAATTCCACATTCATGTTTAATAAGTTCACTCATTTCTATTGTACAAAAAAGCCCCAAAAGATGGGGCGTAAATTATTTAGCTAAGTTGATTTCAAATTGAGTTAAGGCTTTAAAGTGCTTTAAACGCTCGTTAACTTCATCTTTGTCTAATTGTTTCATGCGTTCTGTTCCAAATTTTTCAACACAAAATGAAGCTAGGTTTGAACCATGTATAATAGCATTTTTCATGTTTTTAAAGGAGATGTCTCCAGTTTGTGCTAAGTAGCCAGAAAAGCCCCCAGCAAAGGTGTCTCCTGCTCCTGTAGGATCAAAAACTTCTTCTAATGGAAGTGCAGGAGCAAAGAACATTTCTTCTTTGTGGAAAAGTAAGGCTCCGTGCTCTCCTTTTTTAATTACCACATAATCAGGCCCCATATCACGAATAACACGCGCAGCTTTAACTAAAGAATACTCCCCAGAAAGCTGTCTTGCTTCTTCGTCATTAATAGTAATTACATCTACTTTTGCAATGACTTCTTTTAGAAGTTCAAGAGTAGTATCCATCCAGAAATTCATGGTGTCTAGAATAATTAGCTTTGGATTTTCAACTTGCTCAATAACAATTAATTGAACCCCAGGATGTAAATTTCCTAGCATAACAATGTCAGCATTTTTAAAGCGCTTTGGAACAACAGGTTGAAAATCAGCTAATACATTAAGTTGAGTTTCTAGTGTATCTCTTGAGTTCATATCGTTGTGGTACTTACCACTCCAAAAAAAGGTTTTCCCTCCTTTAACAAGTTCCAAGCCTTCTAAGTTTATATTTCTTTCCTTTAAAAGTTGTATATAATTTTTGGGAAAATCATCACCAATAACAGAAACAATACCAGTTTCCACTTTGTTAAATTGACTGGCTGCAAGTCCTATGAAAGTACCTGCTCCTCCTAAAATTTTATCGGTTTTACCAAAAGGAGTTTCAATAGCATCGAAAGCTACCGTTCCAACTACTAAAAGTTGATTTGACATAGACTTAAAATTTTATGCAAAAGTACATTATTTTTTGGGAATAAGCGAGGGTGTTTATCAATGTAAAAATTAGCTCAAAATTGATTGAAAATCTATTTTCTGCCAAAATCTGCAGGTATTTCCCCCCAATTTTTAGTATCCCATTTTAATATAGGATTTTTATATGAATTATTTCTTAGCCATTTTTCTGCACGATCAATAAGATCAAAAAGTAATTTATTTTTGGAGGTAGGTTTCAGCTTAGTTTTACATTTTTTATTTCTTACCCAAGCCATAGCAATCTTGGAATCAGAATATATTGATATATCGGATTGTTTTTGTTTTAAAAAAGCTAGCGCATGTACTAATGCCAAAAACTCTCCTACATTATTAGTACCTGATTCAAAAGGGCCTTTTTTGAAGAGGATTTTTTTGTTTTTTGTAACTACACCTTGGTACTCCATAAGTCCTGGATTACCACTACAAGCTGCATCTACAGCAATAGATTTAAGGTTGATATCCTGTAATTTTTGGGTTTGGTTTTCTTTTTGTTGCTGTATGAAGTTATAAAAACCAAGTTGATAGGCATTTTTGGCTTCTTTTTCAGTTTTGAAAGATTTATATTTTGCGTCTTTATAATTTTTGATGGCTTGTTGGCAGGCTGTCCAATTATTAAAAACGCCTATTTCGTAGCCTTCCCAAACAACATAGTATTTTTTCTTTTTACTCATATACTACAGGTTTATGGATTGGCATTTTCATCAAGTAATGCATGAATAATTTTTGGGTAGTTTTCATATTCCAAAATATGTACCTTGTCTCGAAGCGTTCTAAGTGTATCTACTTCATCAAGATCCACTTCAATTTGTTTGATGATTTGTCCTTCATCATATTGACCGTTTACATAATGAACTGTAATTCCACTTTTTTGTTCTTTATTTTTTAAAACAGCTAAATGTACGTGATCACCGTACATTCCTTTTCCTCCATATTTAGGAAGTAAAGCGGGGTGAATATTGATAATTTTATTAGGAAAAGCCTTGATAATATCCTCTGGAACAAGCCATAAAAATCCTGCAAGAACAATTAGATCAGGGTTGATTTCTTGAAGTAAGTCTAACATTTCAGAAGATTGATAGAAAGCTTCTTTATCAAAAACACCAGCCGGAACATTTTTAAAATGTGCTTTTTGCAAGACTTTAGCCTTCGGATTGTTGGAGAAAACATGAGACACTTTAATATTTTCTACTTGATTAAAATAATTAATTAAGTTTTCTGCATTAGTTCCATTGCCTGACGCAAAAATTACTATTTGCTTTTTATGATCATGTTTTGCTTTACCTGTAGCCATATTTAGAAAATTTATTCGCTAGTTAATTATTCGAATTCGGTAAATTTATGTATTTTTACTCACATTTTTTTTATAAAAACTTGTTTTAAACTAAAGTTTTATATTTTTGCTCACTGAAATAAACTTAAAAATAATTATCATGTCAGACATTGCATCAAGAGTAAAAGCTATTATCGTTGACAAATTAGGCGTTGACGAAAACGAAGTTGTAAACGAAGCTAGCTTTACTAATGACTTAGGAGCGGATTCATTAGACACCGTTGAACTAATCATGGAATTTGAAAAAGAATTTGATATTCAAATTCCAGATGACCAAGCAGAAAACATATCTACTGTTGGTCAAGCAACTTCATACATTGAAGAAGCTAAAAAGTAATTCAATTTTATTTGCATGGAATTAAAACGAGTAGTTGTCACAGGTTTAGGGGCGCTTACCCCCATTGGAAACAACCTAAAAGAATATTGGGAGGGACTTTCAACAGGAAAAAGTGGTTCTGCACCTATAACCTATTATGATACTGAAAAGTTTAAGACTAAATTTGCATGTGAACTCAAAAACTTTGATGTTAAAGATTATTTTGACAGAAAAGAAGCTAGACGCTTAGATAAATTTACCCAGTATGCTATGATAGCTTCAGATGAAGCTATCATAGATTCGGGTCTAAACCTTGAAAAGGTAGATAAATCTAGAGTTGGCGTTATTTGGGGTGCGGGTATTGGAGGTCTAGAAACTTTTCAAGAAGAAGTGATTAGCTATGCTAAAGGCGATGGAACACCACGTTTTAATCCTTTTTTTATTCCTAAAATGATTGCTGATATTGCTCCAGGACATATTTCTATTAAATATGGATTTATGGGACCAAATTACACTACAGTATCTGCCTGCGCATCTTCTGCAAATGCATTAATAGACTCGCTTAACTATATAAGGCTTGGTCACAGTGATGTGATAGTTACTGGCGGCAGTGAGGCTGCTGTTACAGAAGCAGGTATGGGTGGCTTTAATGCTATGCACGCCCTATCAACTAGAAATGACAGCCCTGAAACAGCTTCAAGGCCTTTTGATGGTACAAGAGATGGCTTTGTTTTAGGTGAAGGTGCTGGCTCATTGATTCTTGAAGAGTATGAGCATGCAAAAGCAAGAGGAGCAAAAATCTACGCTGAAGTTATTGGAGGAGGATTGTCTGCAGACGCCCATCACATGACGGCTCCACACCCAGATGGTTTAGGGGTTATAGCGGTGATGAAAAATTGTCTTGAAAATGCTGGAATACAACCAGAAGAGGTTGATGCTATTAATACTCATGGTACTTCAACGCCCCTTGGTGATGTAGCGGAGTTAAAAGCAATTAAACATGTTTTTGGCATACATGCTAAAAACATCAATATTAACTCAACCAAGTCAATGACTGGTCATTTGCTTGGAGCGGCGGGGGCTATTGAGGCAATTGCATCTATTCTAGCTATGGAAAATAGTTTAGTTCCTCCAACAATTAACCATACCACTCCAGATGAAAATATTGATCCAGAACTTAACCTTACTTTGAATAAGGCTCAAAATAGAGAAATAAAAGTCGCCATTAGTAATACCTTTGGTTTTGGAGGACATAACGCGTGCGTTGCCTTTAAAAAGTTAGATTAATTTGAAAAATGGGACTCTTAAAAAATATCTTCGAATCCCGTTCAAAAAAGAACGGGATTTTATTTGATAAAATAACCAGTATACTTGGGTTTAAACCTAAAAATCTTAGTATTTACCAAAAGGCTTTTACCCATAGCTCAGCTCAATTAAAAGATCAATTTGGTAATGACATGAACTATGAACGATTAGAGTTTCTTGGAGATTCTATTCTTGGAGCTGTAATATCCTGTTATCTATTTGATCAAGTTCCTAATGCAGACGAAGGCTACTTAACAAAAATGCGATCAAAAATAGTAAGTAGGCAAAACCTTAACCAATTAGGTAAGGAATTAGAGTTAACAGCATTGTTAAAAACTAGCAAACAGAGTGACTCCTTTGGAAAAAACATTGACGGTAATTTATTTGAGTCACTAATTGGAGCTATATACTTAGATAAAGGGTTTAAAAGTTGCGAAGATTTTATTTATAAAAAAGTTATAGAACCTTATGTTGATATAAAAAGATTGGAAGGCAAAATAATTAGCTATAAAAGTTTAATTATTGAATGGTGTCAAAAAAATAAATACAACTTCAATTTTGAAATATCAGAGGAGGACGGACTCGATGGAATTCCTCATTTTGCTGTTCGATTTTATATCAATAATGACCCTATTGCCAAAGCAAGAGAAACTTCTAAAAAGAAAGCTGAAGAAAAAGCTTCAAGAAGAGCATACTACGCACTTCAAGATCAGTTTGAGTAGAAATTTGCAGATAACCGGCATTTTTTCATTTGTGAATAGCTGAAAACCAATAAACTAAAACCTTTTAGTTGGTCTTTGTAAATTGTTTACACTTTAAATTTTCATTATTTTATTTTTTTTAATCTTCTGAAAATAAGAATATTATATCTTTTTATTTTGATGCATAGGTAAATATCTTTAATTAAATGACAAAAAACTTCTTTTAATTTAAGGTATTTTATAAATTTATAGATTGATTTTGATAATGTGATAAATACTGTGTCAAATAAACTTGTACTAGATTGTTTTGAAGTAGATAATTTTTCTTTAGTGGGGATTAATTCCTCTTTACAGATTTACAGGTTAATTTATTTAATCAACAAAAAACTTGAAATAAGCTTTGAGCGACTAGATGTTGATTTAGACTTTAAATTTAATGCTGGTTTAGCTAATTTTCCTATTTATTTGTATTTTTCTGAAGATTATAAAGCCAAGGTTTATTTCATTGCAAATAAGTCTAAATTGCAACTATTTCATAAGCTAAGTACAGGAACTTTATTTGAAGATACACCTCAGCATACGTTAAAATACCTCATGCCAGAATTAAAAGAAATTGATTTTCTTTTAAAGATAGAAGAGGAAAATGAAGTTATTAATTTGAAAACCATTCTTTACGATTTAAATAGCATCCAGCAGATTGAAGCTGCTTTTGAAATAGGTCAAGACAGAATTAAGCACCCACAAAATTTAATTGTTGAATAATAAAGAAATAATTTTCTCATGAAACTAAATAAAAAAACAAAAATTGTTGCTACACTAGGCCCTGCAACTAGTAAAAAAGAGGTACTCAAATCTATGTTAGAAGCGGGAGCAAACATTTTTAGGATTAATTTCTCTCATGCTGATTATGATGATGTTAGAGAACGTGTAAAAATGATTCGTTCTTTAAATGAAGAGTATGGATTTAACGCAGGTATCTTAGCCGACCTACAAGGCCCAAAATTACGTGTGGGTAAAATGAAGGAGGATGTTTTGGTTAGCCCAGGAGATTTAATTAAGTTTAAAACCGGAAGACCATTTGAAGGGAATAAAGAAGAGGTTTATATGAACTACGAAACTTTTCCTAGAGATGTTAAGCCAGGTGAACGCATATTATTAGATGACGGAAAGCTTATTTTTGAAGTACAAAGTTCTAATAAAAAGGATGAAGTGCAAGCCAAGGTAATTCAAGGTGGTCCATTAAAGTCCAGAAAAGGGGTTAATTTACCCAATACCAATATTTCTTTACCAGCATTAACAGAAAAAGATGTAGAAGATGCCAAGTTTGCATGCGAACTAGAAGTAGATTGGATGGCTTTATCTTTTGTTAGATATGCCTCAGATCTTAAATTACTTCAAAAATTAATTGCGAAACATAGCAGTCATAAAATACCAATTATTGCTAAAATAGAAAAACCAGAAGGTGTTAGAAACATTGACAAAATCATTGCTTATTGTGATGGACTAATGGTGGCTCGTGGTGATTTAGGGGTAGAAGTACCTGCTCATGAAGTTCCCCTAATTCAGAAGAAATTAGTCTTAAAAGCTAAAGAGGGTAGAATTCCTGTCATTATTGCAACACAAATGATGGAAACAATGATTGATAGCTTAACACCAACACGGGCAGAAGTAAACGATGTTGGAAACTCTGTTATGGATGGAGCAGATGCAGTTATGTTAAGTGGTGAAACCTCAGTAGGAAAGTACCCAGTACAAGTTATTGAAAAAATGAGTCAAGTTATTCAAGCTGTTGAAAATTCACCCTTGATTAAAGTACCACATCAGCCTCCCTACATAAAAACAAAACGATATATTACAAAATCTGTTTGTTATCATGCAGCTATTATGGCAAATGAAATTGAGGCAAAAGCCATTTGTACGTTAACCAATAGTGGTTATACCGCTTTTCAAATTTCAGCTTGGCGCCCAAGCTCAAATATTTTAGCATTTACTTCTAATAAGCGTATTCTTACTCAACTAAGTTTATTATGGGGAGTTAAAGCTTATTTCTATGACAAGTTCAATAGCACAGATGAAACCATTGAAGATGTAAAAGCTATAGCCAAAGAAAAGGGTTATGTAGTTAAAGGAGATTATACTGTAAACCTAGCTGCAATGCCAATTGAAGCAAAAGGTATGGTGAATACACTTAGGGTATCTGAAATTAAATAAACTTGTCTCTATTTAATTTCAACTTCAATAGATAAACCAGTTAATCAAAAAGAGCCGTTTCAGGAATGAAACGGCTCTTTTTGATTTAAGAAATAGCTTAATTTAGTAGAAATCAAAACGATTATCTTCTATTTCGGCAGCTTCTCTTAGCGCTTTTAAAAGCTTAGAGTTTTGTCCTTGTAAACCTCTTACTCGTTTTTCTGTTTCCTCTTTCGCAATGGCAGCGTATGAGGGTAAATCAGCAGCTTCTGAACGACTTAATAGCTTCACTACAAAAACTCCTTTCTCACCTTCAACTGGACGGCTAACTTGGCCCTCCTTTAAAGCAAAAGCAGCACCAACAACTTTAGGTTCTCTTCCTACTCCAGGTAAGTTAGGATTATCAATATTAACTGCTGAAGCACGTTCTACCTCAACATTATAACCTGCCGCTATGCTATTTAAGTCATCACCAGAAATTTGACCTCTTAATATCTCTGCTTGTTTTTGGCGTTCAATTATTGGAGTAACTTCTTTAGCTACGCTTTCTACGCTTTTAAGCCCTTCTTCTCTTCTGTCTACCAATTGCGCAATAACAAAACCTTCATTGGTTTCAAACAAATCAGTTTCTCCTGGTTTAGTAGACTTTTTAAAAGCCCATTTTATAATAGAACGTTGATTTCCTAAACCTGAAATACGTTCATCCAGTTTCTTAATTTGATTAACTGGTTTTACATCTACGTCTGCTTGTTCCGCTAATTCAATAAAGTCTCCATCTTTAGCATCTAAAAAGAAGGTTTTTGCTTTGCGCTCAACTTCATCTAAAGTTTTTTGTGAAGGCTCAATATTAATTGCTATATGTCCAAGTTGAATGGCTTTTTTAGGTTCAGTTCTTTCTGTAGCTCTTACTATATGCCATCCAAAATCAGTTTCTAAAACGGCATACTTTTCTTCTGAGTCAAAAATAAATTCATTAAAATTATCAAAGAGACTGCCATACTTTAATTTACCTAAATCACCTTCATTTTCTCTACTTTGCTGGTCAGCAGAAAATTCAGCTACTAAATCTACAAAGCTATCCTCGTTGGCCTTAATTTCTACTAATAAAGAGTCAGCAAGTTGCTTAGCCTCTTCATTAGTTCTTGTTTGTTGAGGATCTACTTGAGAACCTTCAAAAGTGATTAAAAGATGATTCACTTGTGCAGAATCAACTAATTTTTTCGACTCAAGCAATTTACTAGCTCTCCAAGTATTTTTGAATTTATATGGGCCATAAACTTCACCTTCTTCTAAATTGAAAACTTGCTCTTTTATATCTTTCTCTATGTCGTATTCAAATTGAAATGTAGCATTAAATTCTTCATCTGAATTCAAGCTAATAAAGGTTTCAGCATCATCAGTAGTCTTGAACTCTTTAATTAATTCGCTTAAATCCTCTTTAATTTTGGTTTCGTCTTCAGCTGATGGTTCTTCTTTAAAAAACACATATTGAATGTCAGTTTCAGCCTCTTGCTTGTATTTTTCTGAATTGTCTTTAATGTATTTTTGAATATCAGATTTACTTACCTCAACTTCACCACCACTAGAATAAGGAATTTTTACAAATTGGAAAGTAAGGTTGTCATTTTCTTGTTTATATAACTGACGTGCCTCAAAATTAGTAGTGCTCATACCAGCTCTAACTAAGTTGTAATACATGTCTGTAAGGACAGCTACTTCAATATTTCTTTCAAATTCTTTCCAACCTTCATATTCTCTAGGGCTAGTTGCTTTTAGGTTAGCTACGTAAGCACGCATTCTTCGCTCATCAAAGTTTCCCTCTTCATCAGAAAATTCAGGAGAACCAGCTAACTGCTCAGACATGTATTCAATAATCAATGCTGGACTTGCTTCTAATCCTAGGGCATCAAATTCTTGTCGGAGTAACTTTCGGTTAACTTCAGCATCCCAAACTTGATTTACAGCTTGCATAGAAGATACTCTACCTTGCATTTGTTGATTATAATTTTCCACCATTCTTGCAAAAGCTTCTCTTCCAATTTCATCTCCATTTACGCTTCCAACGTATTTTGGTACTTTATCTCCACCAAAATCACCTTGTTGAATAACGTCTGCCAAAACAAAAGAAAACAGTGCTAGTGCAATAATAATGATTAAAAAAACTGTTCTTTCTCTAATTTTACTAAGTATAGCCATTTTATATAGTTCGTTTTAATATAGTGGGCGAAAATAAGATAAATGATTTATTTGATGAAACTTTATTTGAAAATATATTTAGATAATCAACTAAAAATATAATATTCAATTGTTTGTGCATAAGCAGTGTAGAGAAATTTGCACCGATTAAAATTAAATCCGCATAATTAGTATCATGCGGATTTAATTTATTTTTAAAAATAACAACTTAAGCGTTCTAATTAAGCTTTGGGTGCCCCTTTCATTATTTCAGTATTTGCATAATCTTCAAATTGCTTGAAATTATCTTGAAACGACTTGGCTAAATGCCTAGCTTTTTTGTCATAAGCCTCTTTATCACTCCATGTGTCTTTTGGATTAAGAACTTCGTCAGGAACATTTTCACAAGATTGTGGAACTGCTAACCCAAAAATTTCATGGTTCTCAAATTCTACATTCTCTAAATTCCCATCTAAAGCTTCTGTAATCATTGCTCTTGTATATTTAAGTTTCATTCTTGAACCTGTGCCATAAGGGCCACCGGTCCATCCTGTGTTTATTAGCCAAACATTCACTCCAGCATCCTTCATTTTTTTACTTAGCATTTCTGCATATCGAGTTGGATGCAAGGGCATAAATGGAGCACCAAAACAGGCGGAAAAACTTGGCACTGGCTCATCGATACCTGCTTCAGTACCTGCTACTTTAGCGGTGTACCCACTAATGAAATGATAAGCCGCTTGTCCAGGTGTTAATTTGGATATAGGTGGCAACACTCCAAAAGCATCTGCTGTTAAGAAAAAAATATTTTTTGGATTTTCTCCGACGGAGGAAGCTTGGATATTATCTATATGATAAATAGGATAACTAACACGCGTGTTTTGCGTAATACTATCATCTTTAAAATCAACTTTTCCATTTTTACCTAAGACCACATTCTCAAGTATAGCACCTGGTTTTATGGCACGGAAGATGTCTGGTTCTTTTTCTTCTGTTAAATCTATTACTTTAGCATAACAACCTCCTTCAAAGTTAAAAATGGTATTTTCATTGGTCCAGCCATGTTCGTCATCTCCAATTAATTTTCTATTAGGATCAGCTGATAAAGTAGTTTTACCCGTTCCTGAAAGTCCAAAGAAAATTGCTGTATCACCATCTTCACCAACATTTGCAGAACAATGCATAGGAAGCGTATTTTTTTGTGTAGGCAAGATGAAATTTAAAGCAGAAAATATTCCTTTTTTCATTTCTCCAGTATATCCTGTACCACCAATTAAAGCAATTTTTCTTTTGAAATTTAAAATTGCAAAATTGTGAGACCGCGTTCCATCAGTTTCAGGATTAGCATGAAACCCTGGTGCATTAACAATTTTCCAATCTGGGGAAAAGTTTTCTAACTCACTTTCCTCAGGACGCAAAAACATATTAAAACAAAATAGATTACTCCAAGGATATTCGTTAACTACTCGAATATTAAGTCTATAATTTTCATCAGCACATACATAACCATCGCGCGCATATAATTCTTTTCCTGATAAGTAATCTATTACTTTATTGTATAGCAAATCAAATTTTTCAGCATCAAAACTTTGATTAATATCTCCCCACCAAACATCTTCTTTAGTCACTTCATCCATTACTAGAAATCGGTCTTTTGGGGCTCTACCTGTAAATTCTCCTGTGTTTATAGCTAAAGCGCCCGAATCTGCTTCAACTCCTTGTTTTTTTTCTAAAGTTGCTTCATGAAGTTTTTCAGGAGACAGTTGGTAATGAACTTTTGCATTTTTAATTCCAAATTCTTCTTCTAACGAAATCGTTTTAGTAATTTTTAAATTATCAGCCATTGTAATCGTTTATTGATTTATGGAAAGCAAAATTAGAAACTTTATTCTAAATAGAGATAGTAAATACAATTTATTTAGAACCAGAAGTGAAAAAGTTGATAAATATCAATAACCATGCTAAAATCAGTAGTAATCCACCAATTGGAGTGATTGGACCAAGGAAAGAAACTTCAAGTCCTAACCAAGCAGACGTAGATAGTAAATATATTGAAAATGAAAAGAAAATTACACCCACAATTAATAATAAGCCAATTAATTTTTGGAATTTTGGCTTCAATAAATTTGTACTTCCTACCCAAACTAACAAAAGTGCGTGATACATTTGGTAGCGTACACCCGTTTCAAAACTTTTTAAGGCAGATTCATCTAGATGATTTTCAAGAGCATGCGCACCTAAAGCTCCTAAAATAACCGCTAATACACCAAACAAGGCTCCAAACAATAAAAGACTTTTACGCATAAGATTTTATTTTAGGGGAAATATTTTATTAACTTCGTGCATTCACAAATTTACAAAATTCAGACAATTTTATGCATACTATTTTAATAATTGGTGCCGGAAAGTCAACTTCATCATTAATTCGTTATTTATCTGAAAAATCCACACCTCAAAATCTTCACTTGATTGTTGCCGATAAATCAAAAGCAATCGCTCAAAAAATGCTGGAAAATTCTGATTCAGCAGAAGCCATGGAGTTAGATATTTTTAACGTTGAAGCAAGAAAAAAAGCGATTATAAATGCAGATATTGTAATATCAATGCTTCCTGCTAGATTCCATATCGAAGTAGCTAAAGATTGCTTAGTATTTAACAAAAATATGGTTACAGCTTCCTATGTTTCTAAAGATATGGAGGAATTAAATGAAGAGGTAACTGCTAAGGGACTCACGTTTATGAACGAGATAGGAGTAGACCCGGGAATTGACCATATGAGTGCCATGAAAGTGATTGATGAAATTAAGGAAAAAGGTGGTAAAATGCTCATGTTTGAATCTTTTACCGGAGGTTTAGTAGCACCAGAAAGTGACAACAACCTTTGGAATTATAAATTTACTTGGAACCCTAGAAATGTAGTGGTAGCTGGTCAAGGTGGAGCTGCCGAGTTTATTCAAGAGGGAAAATATAAATACATTCCTTATCAACGTTTGTTTAGAAGAACCGAATTTTTAGAAGTACCTGGCTATGGAAAATTTGAAGGTTTAGCAAACAGAAATTCATTAGCCTATAGAAGTGTTTATGGACTTGAAGACATCCCAACCATTTACCGAGGAACTTTAAGGAGGGTAGGTTTTAGTAGGGCTTGGAATGTTTTTGTTCAATTAGGAATGACCGATGATAGTTACCATCTACAAAATACGGAAAACATGAGTTACCGTGAATTTGTGAATTCGTTCCTGCCTTATACCCCTCACGATTCTGTAGAGTTAAAACTTCGACTTGCTATGAAAATTGAACAAGACGATTTACTTTGGGATAAACTTGTAGAATTAGATTTATTTAATGCTAACAAGAAAATTGGATTAAAAAATGCTACACCCGCACAAGCTTTACAAAAAATTCTTGAAGAAAAGTGGACGCTACAGCCAGAAGATAAAGATATGATTGTAATGTATCACAAATTTGGGTTTGAATTAAATGGTGAACAAAAGCAAATAGACTCAACTATGGTAAGCATTGGAGAAAACCAAAAGTATACAGCCATGGCGAAGACTGTTGGAATACCTGTTGGAATAGCTTGTTTAAAAATCCTAAATAAAGAAATCACTATGCCTGGAGTGCTCCGACCTATTCATAAGGAAATATATCAGCCTATCTTGAAAGAGTTAGAAGAATACAACATCGTATTTAATGAGCAAGAGAAAGCATATAAAGGATATAATCCAGACATATTAAGTTAATTTTCTTAGTTAACATTTAAATAAGAATAATAAAAAATTAACATCTTTATTATTTTTATTTAAATAATAATTAGATTAATATGAGGTTTTTTGGTTTATTTTTAAAGAAAAAATAATCATGAACAAAGCTATCAAATTATTCTGTTTTTTATTTTTAATCTTAGGGTCTTTTCAAATCAGTGCACAAGATACCAGACTAGGGCTGAGAGGGGGTTTAAATATTTCAAATTTCTTTGCTAGTGAGCCAGATGACACCAACCTACGTGCAGGTTATAATTTTGCATTAACCACTAGATCAAGTTTAATAGAAGATGCTGTTTTTCTTCAAGCTGAATTAGGGTATTCAACCAAGGGATCAAGAGTTGAAGGTGATTTAGGGGAAGCTAGTTTAAATCTTGGCTATATTGATTTACCTGTAATGTTAGCTTTAGGTTTTGCTGATTTAGTCTACATTGAAGGTGGTGCCTACGCGGGTTATTTAGTAAATTCAAGTATTTCAGGAGAAACTTCTGGAGGTTCGAGTTTTTCTAGTGAAATAAGCACTAGTGACTTTAAACGTCTTGATTATGGTTTGGTTTTTGGAGCCAATATAGATTTAAAGCCAATTACTATTGGTGCAAGATACAACTATGGTCTTCAAAATATTATGGACAATGATGTAGCAAATTTTTTTGGAAGCCGAGTTAGAAATTCAGTTTTTCAATTGTACGTTGGAATTTCATTTTAATTAAATAAAACATTAACGTTGAATTGATTTCTTCTTTAATCAATTATAAGAATAGGTGAATTTAGTTTCACCTATTTTTTTGTGCTTGGTCAACAGTCATTGAAACTGCTGCATCACCGGTTACATTAACCGTAGTCCTTAGCATATCAAGGGGGCGATCTACTGCAAAGATGAGTGCCAATCCTGCTTCTGGAATACCTGCCTGGCCTAAAACAATTACCAGCATGACAATTCCAGCACCAGGTACAGCTGCGGAACCAATAGAAGCTAAAGTGGCTGTTCCAATTATACCTAATTGGGCAGCGAGATCTAAATTCATGCCAAAAGCCTGAGCAATAAAAACAGCTGCTACTGCTTGATATAAACTGGTACCATCCATATTAATCGTTGCCCCTATGGGCAGCACAAAACTAGATACTTTAGGGTCAACCTTTAATTCTTTTTCTACTCTTTCCATTGTGACTGGCAAAGTTGCAGCACTAGAGCTTGTTGAAAAAGCTAAAAGTTGTGCAGGAAAAATTCCACCTAAAAATTCAATTGGATTTTTCTTTGTAATCAACCAAACAGCAAGAGTGTAGAAAATAATCATTAAAACTAAGCCTAAGACTACACAAACTGAGTAATAAATTAATGCTATGATTAGGTCGCTACTAGGAGCTTCAACCACTAGAGCCGCTAAAAGAGCAAAAACACCTAGAGGAGCTGCTAGCATAATTAAATCAATCATTTTAAGAATAACCTCGTTTAGGCTATCAAAAAATTGCTTAACAGGAAGGGCATTTTTTTCAGGGATTAAGATTAAGCTAATGCCAAAAAAAATAGCAAAAAATATGACTTGGAGCATATTTGAGTTATCAGCAGCAGCACCAAAAATATTATCAGGCACTAAATCTTCAAGTGCTTGTAGAGGCCCCGATTCCTGTTGTTTTTGCGCCACCTGTCGCTTGGATTCTGCGTCTCCACCATAGCTTTCAATAAGTTCATTTCTTGTTTCTTCAGAAATGGTTTTTCCAGGTTGAAAAGCATTAACCACAACTAGTCCAATACTAACAGCAACAATAGTTGTAGCTAAATAAGTAATAATGGTACGAAAACCCATTTTAGACAAGCTCGAAATATCTTTTAAATCAGATATTCCTTTAACAAGTGAAGCAAGGATTAAAGGAACAGCGATGAGTTTAAGTGACTTAATAAAAATACTTCCAAAAGGTTTGATCCAGCTTGAAATAAAATCAGCACCCCATTCAAATGGATTCAAAATTAGGGCAAAAACTACCCCTAAAACCATTCCAATAATAATTTGCCAATGAAGCGCTACTCTTCTCATTTTACTTCTTAAAATTCAACATTTTTTCTTGCTTGGTGCAGCAATACATAATCTAAAACAACAAGCGCTGCCATAGCTTCAACAATAGGTACAGCCCTTGGAACTACACAAGGGTCGTGTCTGCCTTTCCCTTTTACTGATGCTTCATTTTTGTCTACATCAATACTTTTTTGATCTTTCATTAAGGTGGCTACTGGTTTAAATGCAACTTTGAAATAAATAGGCATTCCATTGCTTATACCGCCTTGTACACCGCCGCTAAAATTTGAACTTGTACTTTCATTTTTCAATATAGCATCATTGTGTTGACTACCTAGCATTTTAGTGCCTTCAAATCCACTTCCAATTTCAAAGCCTTTTACGGCATTTATAGACAACATAGCTTTTCCTAATTCAGCATGCAGTTTGTCAAAAACGGGTTCCCCAAGACCTACAGGAACATTTTTAATCACACAAGCTACAACTCCGCCAACGGTATCTCCGCTTTTTCTAACCTTTTTGATATAATTTTTCATTTCTGAAGCTAAGGCTGAATCAGGGCATCGGGTTATGCTATTTTCTGTTAGAGAAAAATCAATTTCTTCAACAGGCTTGTTCAAGCTTAAACTTCCAACAGAATAGGTAAAAGCGTGAAAAGAAACTGTCTTTAAGATTTGTTTTGCTAAGGCTCCAGCCACAACTCTAGAAGCTGTTTCTCTTGCACTTGAACGACCGCCACCTCGATAGTCTCTGTGGCCATATTTTTTTTGATAGGTAAAATCCGCATGACTTGGCCTATACACATCTTTAATGTGGGAATAGTCTTTGGATTTTGCATCTTTGTTTTGAATTTCAAAAGCTATTGGGGTGCCTGTAGTTACCCCTTCAAATATCCCAGATTTAAAAACAACTTCATCGTTTTCTTTGCGTTGGGTGACAATTTTTGACTGTCCTGGTTTTCTTCGATCAAGTTCTTTTTGAATGGCTTCAAGATTGATTTTTACTCCTGCAGGGCAACCATCAATAATTCCACCAATTGATATACCGTGGGACTCACCGAAGGTGGTAAGCTTAAAAAAATTTCCAAACGTGTTTCCTGCCATAGCAATTCTTTAAAGCGAATGTAAGCAATAGTGTTGATTTACAAAATAATTCAATTAAAAATACTAGCAGATTTGCATATCAAAATTTGAAATATATAGGCAAGTTTGCTAGTATGAGTTAGAAGTAGATAATAACTATTAATTCACTAAAGGGGTTAAGATTGCATATTCTTTGCTTCAATGCTTAATGTTGCATGAGGAACTAACTTTAATCGCTCTTTATTAATTAATTTTTTTGTCACTCTGCAAATTCCATAAGATTTATTTTCAATTCTGATAAGGGCATTCTTAAGATCTCTTATAAACTTACCTTGACGTATAGCTAAAGCAGAATTAGCTTCCTTGCTTAGCGTATTACTTCCGTCGTCAAAAGATTTAAAAGTAGGGGCGGTATCTTCCGTATCATTTGCACTTCCATTCTTAAAAGCCTCCTGATAAAGTTTAAGTTGTTTTTCTGCTTTCTCTATTTTCTCTTCAATTAACGCTCTGAACTCCTCCAGCTCTTCATCGCTATACCTTAATTTTGTTGTAGTTGTACTCATAATTGATATTTTTATATTATGCTTTTTTTATTTGAAGAACAGTTTCAAGATCATCAAATTTGATTTCTGTTCCAGTATTTAGGTTGGTTTCAAATGTAAGACTTGAAGTTAAGGTTTCTTC
>PXFS01000033.1 GCA_003564185.1 Flavobacteriaceae bacterium | reverse complement strand
CAGCACTCAACTTTAATATAGAAACCTCATGTTTTTATGAATGAATTATTGTTTAACGATTAAATTGTATTTGTGACTTGAACCCAGCTCATATAAACAAGCTGACGACCGAAAAAAATAATTACGATTAAAAACGTTATAATAAATTGAAAAACAGTGTGACTATAAAAATAAAGCTGATTAAATGGATTTTTGCTGACATATGTTCAAACTCAAAATTTTCGGTACTTTTAAATTGAATGTTTGATAATTTGACAAATCAAGGTTGAAAAGCAAACTCCGACGAACATGAAGTTGAATTAAAATTAAGGTATTTTTGAGAAAATTGGTGCTTAACTAAAAGTTGAAATCCATTTTTGCTAATGAAAGAAAAGCAGAGTGGAAAAAAATACGGGACTCAACAGCGCATAACAAAAATGGCGAGATTTGGTGCTGAAACGAGAGTTTTTTGTATTTTTAGAAAGTAAAAGTTTAACCGAAAAGCGAATTGCTATTATGCCCGCCACTATAGCAAGCCGCGGACCGTTGGGCTTCATTTAAAAAAATCGTTTCCAATTAAAATTTCAAGTTAAAATCATTATTTTTGATTATAAATAAATATGAGATGAATATTCAAGCGGAAAAAATTGAATTGGTAAAAATGCTTTTGGACACCGAAAATCCAAAAATCATTGAATCAATTAAAAATATCTTCAAAAAAGCAAAAACTGCTGACTTTTGGGACGAATTATCTATTGAACAACGTAAAGAAATTGAAACAGCTTCTCGTGAAATAGAAAACGGAGAAATAACAGATTACGAATCTTTTATGCAAAAACACAGATAAATTGAGCAGAAAAGTCGTTATTTCAAAAACAGCCGAAAGGAAATTAGAAAAACTTTTCAAGTACTTAATCGAAAAATGGTCTGTTAAAGTAAAAAAGGATTTTGTTAAAAAATTAGATTCATCAATAGAAATAATTAAAAACCAACCTGAAATATTTCCTGAATCTAAAAAAGGAAAAAGTTTAAGAAAATGTGTAATCACAAAACAAACGACTTTATTCTATCGCTATAACTCCAAGCGGATTAATATTGTTACGATATTTGACACAAGGCAAAACCCAAATAAATTAGACAAAGAAATATAAAAAACGAAAGCCCAACAGCGCATATAGTTTATGGCGGAATTAGTGCCAAACCCAAAGTTTTTATATTTTTAGAAACGTAAAAACCTAAGTCGAATAATTTGCGCATTTTTGCCCGCCACTATTCATATACGCAAAATGTTGGGTGCAATTTGACAAAAAAAAACAGATAATTAATAAAAATATTTATTTCCCATTCCTCTAAAAATGCTGATTACTGAAATGCACTTGTAAACCTACTGACCGGAATTGGAATTAGTGGAGACCAAATAATTTTCACTAGTAATGATGCATATGGAATTCCAATAGGACAAAATATATTTGATTGGTTGAAAAATCAGATAATTGAAAAACCATATGTTCTATATCTTCTATCACCTGAATATTATAAAAGTGTAGCTTGTCTTAATGAAATGGGGGCAGCTTGGGTTATAGAAAATAAACACACTATGATTTTCACACCCAACTTTAAATTGGACAGTTATGAATTTCATAATGGAGCAATTGACCTAAGAGAAATCGGTTTTTACATTAACAATAATGACAAATTAATTGCATTTATAGATTCATTACGAACTGACTATAGTGTAAGCTTCCCTTAATTAGAACTGTTTATTATTCCAATCTAGTAACAAATTTATTGTTTTTAATTCTTCTGGGGCTAGCCCCAGAAGAATTAATTTTCGCATATTTCACTGGGGGAATTTTTCCTAGCGAATCATGTGGTCGATGATGATTGTAATCGTTCATCCAAATCCGTGTTTGTTCCCTAACCTGATCTATAGATTCAAAGATGTATTTATTTAAAACACCTCTTCTGTAACTCCCATTAAAGCGTTCTACAAAAGCATTTTGGGTAGGTTTCCCAGGTTGTATGTACTTAAACTCTATATCATGCATTAAACTCCACTGTTCTGTTATATTGGCTATAAATTCTGGACCGTTGTCCATGCGTATCATTTTTGGTTTACCTTTTCTATTGATTAAGTGATTAAGCACCCATATGATTCTGTTGCTTGTTAGAGAAAAGTCAACTTCTATGTGGAGTGCTTCCCTGTTGTAATCATAAATTATATTAAATGCTCTAAAGCGTCTTTTGTTTTCTCAAACGTCCGTTACAAAATCCATACTCCAGGTATGGTTAAGTTCACTTGGCACATCTAAAGGTTCTTTTACACGGGCTGGTAAGCGTTTCTTTGCCTTTCTTCGCAGAGGAAGACCTAAAGCTACATAAATTCTGTGCATACGTTTGTGATTCCACGGTTTGCCTTCATTGCGTAAACGGTCATAGGCCTTCCAAAAACCTTCTTCAGAATGTTCTTCTGCTTTTTTTTGTAAGGCTTGCTCTATTTCTGTGTCATCCTTAGGCAAGGGTTTATAATAAAAAACACTCTTACTCATATTCAATACACGGCATGCCCTGCTGATACCGTAATGAATAAGCTCTCTAGCAATTGTTCTTTTTCGGCAGGGCTTTAAAGCTTTTTTTCGATAATCTCTTTAGCCATTTGATGATCTAAAGATAAGTTAGCATACATCTGCTTTAATCTTTGGTTTTCAACTTCAAGTTCTTTAAGTCGTTTGAGCTCTTTACTATTCATACCTGCGTACTTGGAACGCCATTTATAAAAAGTAGAAGTACTAACTTTATATTCTCGGCTGATCTCTTCTACACTTTTACCATGGTCAAACTCTTTTAAAATCTTTGCGATTTGCTGGGGGGGAAAATTTACTCTTTTTCATATCTGTTCAAATTTAAAAATTATATTATACTTTTGAACAGTTCTAATTAAGGGAAGCTTACAAAATTACCATTTAAAGAGAGTAAACAAGATAAATTATATGAAAAAGAAGCTAAATGTTGGAATATTGTTATTTAACGGGGTTGAGACTCTTGATTTTGCAGGCCCTTTTGAGGTATTTTCTGTAGCTTCTGAGTTGTATGATTTTTCTCTATTCAATGTTTTTACACTAGCAGAAGTTCAAACACCAATAACAATAGTAAATGGTTTATCAGTTAACCCAAATTATTCTTTTATAAATTCTCCTAATATCGATATTTTGATAATTCCAGGTGGCGAAGGTACAAGAACTCAACTTTCTAATAAAACTTTGTTGAATTGGATTAAAAAAAGCTATCAGAATTCAATACTTACATTGAGCATTTGTTCAGGTTCAACATTAATTGGAGCACTAGGACTTCTTAAAAATAGCCCATACTGTACCCATAAAGCTGTTTTTGATCAAATGAAAGTGATTGTACCAAATGGACTTCCATGTCCAAAGGAAAGATTCGTTCAATCATCAAAAAAAATTTTTACTTCATCGGGTATTTCAGCTGGAATAGATTTGTCATTTCATATAGTAGAACTATTATATGACCATTCTGTAGCCGAACAAACAGCTTATTATATGGAATATGATTGGAAATCAACACACAATTGATTCAATTTAAATTCTTCAGTTATTTTCAGTACAAATTGTAACTTAATTATCTACTGTAGTTAGGAGCTTCTTTGGTTATAGATACGTTATGTGGGTGACTTTCCATTATTCCTGAAGGAGTGATTTCAACAAATTGAGTTTTGTTTTTCATCTCTTCAATATCTTTAGCACCACAATAACCCATACCGGCCCTTAAACCTCCAATAAATTGAACCATACTTTCAATCAATTCTCCTTTATAAGGAACTCTACCTACAATTCCTTCGGGAACTAATTTTTTTATATCGTCTTCAACATCTTGAAAATACCTGTCTTTAGAACCTTGTTTCATTGCTTCAACAGAACCCATACCTCTGTAGGATTTAAATTTTCTTCCTTCGTAAATAATTGTTTCTCCGGGAGATTCTTTAGTTCCTGCTAATAATGACCCAAGCATAACACTGTCAGCTCCAGCAGCAATAGCTTTTGGAATGTCTCCAGTATATCTAATACCTCCATCTGCAATAACAGGAATATCGGTGCCTTTAATGGCTTGTGCTACCTCCATAACAGCTGAAAGCTGTGGGTAACCAACACCTGCAATCACTCTTGTTGTACAAATTGAACCAGGACCAATACCAACTTTTACTGCATCTGCACCAGCTTCAACTAAATATTTTGCAGCTTCACCAGTAGCTATATTTCCAACAACTACATCTAGTTTTGGGAATTTTGATTTTACTGCTTTTAGTACATCAACAACACCTTTAGTGTGTCCGTGAGCAGTATCAATGATTACAGCATCAACACCGGCTTTTACTAAAGCTTCTGCGCGTTCTACTGCATCTGCTGTTACACCTAAAGCTGCTGCAACTCTTAATCGCCCGTAAGAATCCTTATTAGCATCTGGCTTTTGAGTAAGTTTGGTAATGTCTCTAAAAGTAATTAATCCAATCAAGGTGCCATTGTCTTTAACAACTGGTAATTTTTCAATTTTATTTTCTTGCAAAATTACTTCTGCTTGTTTAAGTGAAGTGCCTTCTGCAACTGTTACCAAGTTTTTTGAAGTCATAACCTCAGTGATTGGTCGCACATCATTTTTTTCGAATCGCAAATCACGATTTGTGATTATTCCTAATAATTTTTTGTCTTTATCAACAATTGGAATTCCGCCAATACTATGCTCACGCATATTTCTTTTAGCATCACCAATATTTGCAGTGGCTGGTAAAGTAACTGGATCTATGATCATTCCACTTTCTGCACGCTTCACTTTTCTCACTTTCAAGGCTTGCTCCTCAATACTCATATTTTTATGTAAGACACCAATTCCACCCTCTCTAGCCATAGCAATTGCCATTCTAGATTCTGTTACTGTGTCCATAGCGGCCGATATAACAGGTACATTTAGCGTAATGTTTTTAGAAAATTTAGACTGAATACTTACTTTTCTTGGAAGAACTTCTGAGTAAGCTGGGACTAACAATACATCGTCATAGGTTAGACCTCTATCTTTTATTTTATTTGAGTGAGCCATTGCAATTAAATTTAATTGCGTGCAAATATACGTCTTTTCGATTTAAATTCAGTTTTTAAATCTAATTGTTTGGGAACTAAGTTTTTTATTGTGAAAATTGGAAGTATTTCAGTTAAAGGCGAAATAAAGAATTTATCTAATTTGTTCTAAAAAATAATTTTCTAAACTTTGGTTAATCTTATTTAAGGAAATGATTTTTAGACCAATATCATGTGCTAGGTCAAAAACTTTAGAACGCATATCTATGTCTGTTGTAAAATGAATTTGATAGGTAAAGCCTTTAGGGTTTGTAATTTGTTCTACATGTGGAAGAACTTCAAGGGCTACTTTTTCAACCCGGTAGTCAAATTCTACTTCAATAATTTGTTGTGTTGACTGATTAAAATCATCTAACATTTTATCGGCGATAAGTTTACCTTTATTAATAATAAGTACTCTTTCACAAAGGGCTTCAACTTCCTGCATTATATGAGTTGAAAGCAATACAGTTGTAGTTGCACTTATTTTCTTTATTAATGCTCTAATTTCAACTAATTGTTTAGGGTCAAAACCTGAGGTTGGCTCATCTAAGATTAAGATTTTGGGCTTGTGTATGATAGCAGCAGCGAACCCAACACGTTGTTTATAACCTTTTGATAGTTGCTTAATTTTTTTATGTGCTTCCTTTTCAAGACTTGTAATTTCAATCACTTCATGAACTCTTGATTCAGGTAATTGATAAATTTTTTGCTGGTAGTGAAGATATTCGCGTACATACATATCATCATATAGCGGGTTTAATTCTGGTAGATAACCAATTCGTTTTTGGACTTCAATTTTTGCTGTACCTAAAGGAATATCTGATACAAAAGCTTCGCCAGAATAGGGGGTGAGGTAGCCTGTAATTATTTTCATTAAAGTTGATTTACCTGCTCCATTAGGTCCTAAAAGTCCGGTTATTTGCCCTTCAGGTATTTCAAAACTTACCTTATCTAAAGCTTTTTGGTTTCCGAAATACTTAGTAATTTTTTCAACTTTAATAGACATTTTAATTTTTGACTCAAATATAATTAAATTCATATCATGAACAATAAAGACTTTTGTTTATGTGGCCTTAAAGACCATAAGCTTTATGAATTAAAAACTCGATTATTAAAATTTGAATCTAATTTCTTAACAAAAAAAAACTTGTGTTAAAAATGTTAAATATATTGACATGTTTTTTGTTTGTGATATCAATCTCTATATTAGCACCCTAAATCAAAATATCTGCTTATTGAATATAACTACTTTTTTAAATATACAAAGCGAACACCAAGTTTCATTTGTTAAATTAGTATTGTTATGCCAATGGATAAATCGTTATCAGATGCTTACTACATCAAAAAGTATCTAGCTGGAAAAGAATATGCGTTAGAAATACTCATTAACCGTCACGAACAAAGAGTTTATAATTTTATATTTTCTAAGGTATATAATCGTGATATCGCCAATGATATTTTTCAAGATACCTTTATGAAAGTTGTTAGAACGCTGAAGCGAGGAAAATATAATGAAGAGGGTAAATTTTTACCTTGGTTAATGCGAATTGCGCACAATCTTATTATTGATCACTTCAGAAAACAAAAAAGAATGCCTAAATATCAGAATAAAGGCGATTTTAATATTTTTTCTGTGATTGATGATGGTGAGCTTGATATAGAATCACAAATCATAAAAGGTCAAATTGAAGGTGATTTAAAAGAACTGATTAAAGAACTCCCTGAAGACCAACTTCTTGTTCTTGAAATGCGAATTTTTAAAGAAATGAGCTTTAAGGATATAGCGGACAAAACTGGAGTTAGCATTAATACAGCTTTAGGAAGGATGCGGTATGCTTTAATTAATATTAGGAAGATAATTGAAGAACGAAATATAATTATTCATCAGTCATAAAATAAAGTGGATTTTTTGTCGTTAAAAAGTAAAATCAAAATAATTTTATATGACAAAAGATTACTCCACCAAAAAAAACAGAAAATTGCATTCTAAGCCTAAGGATAGTGTTAAAAAGTTCCTTTTAGATTATTCTAAATCGCTTCGAATTACTAATTGTAGTTCAATTGAATGCGAAACAATTTTAAATTAATTAGCTGTTGTTTTAGTAAAGTCTTTCAGTTGTTTTAGCTGTTAGACTTTACTATTTTTTTATTTATCTAATTAATTGAACGTATTAGACTCATAAGAAAAAAATTAGTTCTATATTTGCACGCTGATAGAAAGTCTATCAAATTACATAATAATTATTGAAATAATATTGGCATGTATTTGACAAAAGAAAAAAAGAGTGAGTTATTTGCTAAACACGGCAAAAACGAAAAGGACACAGGTTCTGCTGAAGGACAAATTGCATTATTAACAACAAGAATTCTTCACATTTCAGAACACATGAAACAAAACAAGAAAGATTTTAATTCTAAAAAATCACTTGTAAAATTAGTTGGTAAGCGAAGAAACTTACTTAACTACCTAATGAAAAAGGATATTACCCGATACAGAAATATCATTAAAGAATTAGGATTAAGAAAATAAGAATTATAGGGGCAATTTTGCCCCTTTTTTTATATCTTTATATAAATAATTAAGCCAGCTTTTCCTCAGTTTGAAAAAACCTACAACAGCACAACAACTCGGGTAAACCGAGAAACTGAATTTAATTATTTAATTACACATTTTATGATTCCAAAGAGTTTTAAAGAAGTCATTACTTTAGATGACGGAAGGGAAATTTCCTTAGAAACAGGGAAATTAGCCAAACAAGCCCACGGCTCTGTCGTGGTTAGAATGGGAGACACCATGTTACTATGTACAGTGGTTTCTTCTTATCAACAAAGTACAATGGATTTCTTTCCGTTGACGGTAGACTATCGAGAAAAATTTGCTGCTGCAGGTAGATATCCAGGAGGTTTCTTGAAAAGAGAAGCAAGACCAAGTAACGAAGAAATACTGATTATGCGTTTAGTGGATCGTGTATTACGTCCACTTTTTCCAAGCGATTATCGATATGAAACCCAAGTTATGATTCAGTTGATGTCTCATGATGATACTGTGATGCCTGATGCTTTAGTTGGTTTAGCCGCATCGGCAGCTATTCAATTATCAGATATTCCATTTGAATGTCCAATTTCTGAAGTTCGCGTAGCACGTGTTAACGGAGAATTTGTTGTAAATCCTACCCAAGATCAATTAGAAAAAGCCGATATGGACCTTATTGTAGGTGCTTCTGAAGACAGTGTTTCTATGGTGGAAGGTGAAATGGACGAATGTTCTGAAGAAGAAATGGCCGAAGCGATTAAGGTTGCTCATGAAGCGATTAAAGTTCAGTGTCAGGCACAAATTCGCTTAGCAGAACAAGTTGGAAAAAAAGAACCTAGAGAATACGAACCTTTAGAAAGCAACGAAGAATTAGAAAAGAAAATCTTTGATGCCGTTTACGATAAAGCTTATGCTATTACAGAAAAAGCCTTAAGTAAAGCAGAAAGAGGTGAAGCTTTTGGCGCTTTAAAAGAAGAAGTTCAAGAAATGTTTACCGAAGAAGAACTTGAAGAGCAGGGTAAAATGATTTCAGGATACTTTAAAGATGCTCAGAAAAAAGCCGTTAGGGATTACACGTTAAAAAATAGAACTCGTCTAGATGGAAGAAAACTAGATGAAATTAGACCTATTTGGTGTGAGGTTGATTATTTGCCTTCTACACACGGCTCTGCGGTATTTACCCGTGGTGAAACACAGGCACTTGCAACCGTAACATTAGGTACTTCTAGAGAAGCAAATATGGTAGATAACCCTACTTTGCAAGGAGAAGAAACCTTTTACCTTCATTACAATTTCCCACCTTTCTGTACGGGTGAAGCTTACCCAATAAGAGGTACTTCCAGAAGAGAAATAGGTCACGGAAATTTAGCACAGCGCGCCTTGAAAGGTATGATTCCAGCCGATTGTCCTTATACGGTTCGTGTGGTATCTGAAGTATTAGAATCTAACGGTTCTTCTTCTATGGCAACAGTATGTGCTGGAACAATGTCCTTAATGGATGCAGGTATTCAATTGAAAAAACCTGTTTCTGGTATTGCTATGGGATTAATTTCTGAAGGTGATGAATATGCTGTTCTTTCTGATATTCTAGGTGATGAAGATGCCCTTGGAGATATGGACTTTAAAGTAACAGGTACCGAAGATGGTATTACTGCTTGTCAAATGGATATAAAAGTAAAAGGTCTTTCCTATGAAATTCTTGTCAATGCTTTGAAACAAGCTAGAGAGGGTAGGCTTCATATTTTAAACAAATTAACTGAAGCTATTCCTGCTCCAAATGATTCAGTAAAAGCACATGCACCAAAAATTATTACGAGAACCATTCCTGGCGATTATATTGGTAGCTTGATTGGTCCTGGAGGTAAGAACATTCAGGAGCTTCAAAAAGAGACTGAAACTACTATTGTAATTAATGAAGTAGATGAGCAAGGTGTAGTGGAAATTCTAGGTACTAATCAAGAAGGAATTGATCGAGTACTAGAAAAAATTGATGCTATGTTGTTTAAGCCTGAAGTGGGAAGTGTTTATGAGGTGAAAGTTATTAAGCTTCTTGATTTTGGTGCCGTTGTTGAATATCTTGATGCTCCCGGTAATGAAGTACTTCTTCATATTTCTGAATTGGCATGGGAAAGAACAAATGATGTTAATGAAGTACTTAAACTAGGTGATGTGATTGATGTGAAGTATTTCGGAATTGATCCAAGAACAAGAAAGGAAAAAGTATCAAGAAAAGCTTTATTACCAAAGCCTGAAGGATACAAAGAGCGTCCTAAAGGAAATTCAGATCGAAATAAAAGAAACAATAACGATAGAAGAAATAAAAGTAGAGATTAATCCTTCTGTTGAATAGTTATACTTTTAAACTGCCTCAGGTGTTTCATTTGAGGCAGTTTTTTGTAAAATTATAAGGTGTGATTGTACATTTTTATACTATTTGAATTTATACCAGTAATTTCAATTGAAATTTCAATTGATAAGTGGTATTAGAAAGAGGCTAAAATAACTGATGTATTTATTTATTCGATTTCGCTAAAAATCAATCAAATTCTAAGCTAAGGTTTGTTTTTAAAAACCACTTATTATCAAGAAAAATAACCCATTATTTTAGGGTTGTGTGGGTCCTTACTATTCTAACCTATAAAATTCAGCTAAATTTAAATAAATGATCTAAATTTGATAATTATTTTAGTTTATTTGTTTAAATGTATTTAAATTAAAGTAAACAATTCATAATATGAGTTTAAGTAAAGCAACTTTAGCAAATGGGTGCTTTTGGTGTACTGAAGCAGTTTTTCAACGTTTAAAGGGAGTAATTGAAGTCAAATCCGGGTTTACAGGTGGAAGTATTAAAAATCCACCTTATCGAGAGGTAGTGATGGGTAGAACTGGACATGCAGAAGCTATTCAGGTCACTTTTGATGATAATTTAGTGAGCTATAGGCAGCTTCTTGAAATTTTTTTTAGCACACATGACCCTACTACTTTAAATCGCCAAGGTTATGATGTGGGGACACAATACAGAAGTACAATTTTTTATCATTCAGAAAAGCAAAAGGAAACTGCTGAAAATTTGATTACCGAATTAAATCAAACAGTTTTTACAGACCAACCTATTGTTACAGAAGTGACAGCAGCCTCAGAATTTTATATAGCAGAAGACGAACATCAGAATTTTTATAACACCAACCCAGAATTTCGTTACTGTCAAATCATTATAGACCCTAAATTAAATCTACTCAGGGAGCGTTATCAAAGTTTACTTAAATAAGTACCATTAACATTTGGAATTTCAAAATTTAAAGCAAGTGAATTTAATTACAAATACTGATTGCTTTTAATCTTTAGAATAGGTTTTAATTATTAGAATATCTTATCTAAATAGACATTAGTTATAACTAAAATCTATTGTATTATAAAAAATCATAAGTAAAATTTAGCATTTAGAAGCTATACGAAGCTTAATTTTGTATAAGAATTTAAAATTTAGAGATTATGTCAATAGTAGGAAAAAAATTCCCAAATTTAAATGTAGATGCCATGAATGAAATGGGTGATACATTTAAAATCAATGTGTTAGAAAAAGCTAAGAAAGAAAACAAAAAAGTTTTGTTGTTCTGGTATCCTAAAGATTTTACTTATGTATGCCCCACAGAATTGCATGCTTTTCAGGAAGCTTTAACTGAGTTTGAGAAGAGAAATGTTATGGTTGTAGGAGCTTCATGCGATACTCCAGAAGTTCATTTTGCATGGTTAAATACGCCTAAAGACGATGGAGGAATTGAAGGTGTTACTTACCCAATCTTAGCTGATTCAAATAGAAATTTGAGTCGTCAACTTGGAATTTTAGACATCAGTAATGAGCGTTATGATGAAGAAACTGGAGACTATATTGTTGAAGGTGATAATGTAACTTACCGTGCTACTTATTTAATTGATGAAGAAGGTACAGTATTTCATGAGGGTGTTAATCATATGCCATTAGGAAGAAATGTAGCTGAATTTTTAAGAATGGTAGATGCTTACACACACGTTCAAAAAAATGGCGAAGTATGTCCAGCTAACTGGGAAGAAGGAAAAGATGCTATGAAAGCGGATAGAAAAAGTACTGCTTCTTACTTAGCTTCTAAATAGTAAATTGAAAAAGAAAAACAATTAAAGGCCCATCTTCGGGTGGGTCTTTTTTAAAAAATCAGGTTATGTTACAAGAATTAAAAGATGATCGATTAAAAGAAATTGTAGATAATAACGATAAAGTTGTTGTTCAATTTAGCGCTACATGGTGTGGGAATTGCAGACTAATGAAACCAAAATTCAAAAAGTTAGCCAGCGAGAATGAAAATATTCCTTTTGTTTTAGTTGATGCAGAAAAATTTCCTGAATCAAGAAAGTTAGCCAATGTAGACAACTTGCCAACCTTCGCTACTTTTGTAGGAGGTGAGTTTAAAAATCAAGTGCAAACCAATAAATTTGATAATCTAAAAGAATTAGTCAATGAAGTTACCAGTAATTAAACATTTGCAGAAAAATAATGATGCTGAAAAGCTACAGCATACTATTGATGTGCTAGAATCTTTTACCGAACACCGTTCAGTTAAAGAAGATGAAATGGATATTGTTGGTGAGTTAATCACTAACTTAGCAGGAGCCATTGAAATGGATAAAATGGTTAAGGAGGGAATGAGTGAAAAAGATGCTGCCAATGCTTTTGCAAAACGCGTCTTAGGTTCTATTGATAGAAATTAAAATAGCTATCAGTTTTAAAACTGCAGTTTTACTGCGGTTTTTTTCTGTTTAAACCAGATATTAAATTAAATTTTCTCAATAGCTAGTTGAACTTCTAGTAGAATTATTTTCATCATTTTTATTTGAGCTTCAGCTTGGTCTAGCATCTCAGCCCTTCTTTTTAAAAGGCTTGAAGTGTAACCACCTCCTTGACCAAATAGAATTTCTTCCTCTTCTTCATCAAAATCAGCAAATGTTTTCCAGCCATTTACAGTTTGTTCTCTTTTGGAAATTTCTTTTTCTGATAAGTTAGGAGAATTCATATAATACCATACAGATGCAGGCGCATACTGAGATGTACTTGGATTTTCCCAAAACTCTTTTAGTATGTTATCTGGATGACTAAACTTAATCTTCTTTTCATTGGTTAAAATCATGACACCAAAAACTGCTTCGGTAACACCAGTAGCTAAACCAATTATTTCTGGTGTTGTTCCAGCGGTAGCAAAACTACCTGCCAGTATAGCTCCTGTAGCACCAACAATTATTGCCGCTACGGTTAAACTCGATTCCTTTTTTCTCAACTTGTTAGCTAAAAAGCTAGCCACCTGTTCAGCGCGTTCTTCTTCACAATCAATTCTTGATCCTAAAGCAGAAATTTCTAAGGAACTTCGATTAATTACCTGAAAAATATCTTGCTTTAAGCTTAATTTTTCTAGCTTATTTTCTAAACTTTCAGTTGAAGCGCTTATTGCTAGTAATTTTTCAACTTTAGGAATCAATTCTAAAGAGTGAAGTAAATAAATTTCATCTTGATTAAATGAGGTGGTTAATTCATCAGATAATGTTGAAAAATCTAATTCCTGTGGTAGTTCTTCTTCGGTATAATCGTAGTAAAACTCAGTAGTACATTTGGCTGTATCTGAAGTTTGATAGTTCAATACTTTATTAGAGCTACAGGAATTCAGCGTAGAGGTGGCCACCCAGCCAATGAGTATGAAGACAATTATTTTATAGTTTTTCATGGCTGCTTTGTTTTATGGTTTTACCTTTAAATATTCGATAGGCTCTGTGTTTGGGGCTTCCAATAATTTGAGAGGTATAAACACTGGTGTGCCCAGAGAAAAAGTAAGCGGTAACACAAGCTACTGCAATAAAAACCCCAGCTTCAATACCAAAAAGTTCTATACCCATAAGCATGCAAGCAAGGGGAGTGTTGGTGGCTCCTGCAAAAACAGCAACAAAGCCCATTCCTGCAAGCAAACCCATAGGTAAGGGTAAAATTAAGAACAAGGCATTGCCTAAAGTAGCACCCATAAAAAATAGAGGAGTGACTTCGCCTCCTTTAAATCCTGCGCCTAATGTAAAGGCGGTCAAAACTACTTTAATTAAAAAATCGTAAGGCGTAAGTTGCGTATGAAATGCTTCCTCAATAATAGGTACTCCTAAACCAATATATTTAGTAGTACCTAACAAAAAGACAAAGCCTGCAATAAAAATTCCACCCACAAAAGGTCGTATTGGTGCGTATTTTATTTTGGAAAACTGACTTTTCCAAAATACTTTTAATCGAGAAAACAACATAGCTGTTAGTCCAAAACAAATTCCAGCAACAATTGCCCAACCTAAGTTAGGTAAATTCATTGGAGCAACTTCAGAAATTATGTATATGGTATGCGGAACATCCCAAACCACAGCACAAAAGTAATCGGCTACAATAGCAACAAAAAGACTTGGGAATATGGCTTCGTAGCGTATTCTTCCAAGAACTAAAACTTCTAAGGCAAATACAGTACCTGCAATAGGAGTTCCAAAAACCGAAGCAAAACCAGCACTTATACCCATTATGAGCAAGATTTTCCGATCAGTTTCAGTCATTTTAAATAACTTATTGAATTGATCTGCAATAGCTCCACCCATTTGGACAGCGGTTCCTTCACGTCCTGCTGAACCCCCAAATAAATGTGTAGCTACAGTTCCAAAAAGTACTAACGGTGCCATTTTAAAAGGAATAGTTTTTTTAGGCTTATAGTATTCTTCTAAAATAAGATTGTTTCCTTTTTCAACTCCTTTACCAAGCCAATAGTAGGTATAACCAATAAGGAGACCGCCAATGGGTAAAAGTGCTATAATCCAATAATTGGCTTCTCTATAATTAGTTGCCATTTTTAAGGACAAAAGAAAAATAGCAGAAGCACTTCCAACTAAGCCACCAACAATAATGCCCATAATTGACCACTTAGTGAAATAGACTAAGAGATTGACTTGTTCAATTTTTTTAATAACTTCTTTTAGGGTACTAATATTCATCTACACAAATTATTATGTTCGTAGACGTCATTAGTCCAACGTGGACGGTTCAAGGCAGACATCATTGCCATTATTTAAATGGTAAAATTAGTTGAAAGATAAGTAACCACCAAATTTCTTCACTTTTTTCAAATGGAAAAGGAAATAATTGATATTAATAACGCATGATTTCATTCAAGTTTGAGATAAGTTGTTGAATTTCATTTTTTTGAATACTTCCAATTTTTTTGGAAAGTCTTGACTGGGATAAAGAGCGGATATGGAAAATCAAAACTTCAGAAATTTCATTTAATCCATTTTTTGAATTTGGATGAAGGACTAAATTGCCTTTGTAATTTTTAATTTGTGTTGTAAGTGGCATTACAATCACTATTGAAAGGTTTCTGTTTAGCATGTTTCCACTCACTACTACCACTGGGCGATGACCGGACTGTTCACTACCTTTAGTAGGGTTGAGGTTAGCCCACCAAATTTCACCTTGTTTAACGCCCATTTTCTTCTGTTTCCTCTAATTGAGATAAATATGTTTCCATGCCTTCTTCAGCTAAAAGAAGTACATCTTTATCTTTTGAAAGCTGTTGGTATGACTTGATGTATTCTGCCCTGTTTAATTGATCTAAATATAATTCAAGTGCACGTTCAATAATTTTATTTTTTGGTAGTTGTAATTGCTTTGCTTTTTCATCAAGCAATTGCAGTAATGGATTAGGTAAAGAGCTTGTGTAAGTTGCCATTTTATTTACAAATATAATAAATATATTAATATATACATACATATTTATAAAAAATAAATATACTAATTAAATTTTAGGCAAGCTAATTTCAACGGTTGTTCCTTTATTCTCTTCTGAATTAATTTTTAATTCTCCTTTTTGTAGCTGAATAATTCTGTTAGAAAGAGACAATCCAACACCAGTTCCTTCAGAAAAATAGGCATTATCTCCTCGGTAAAAGGCTTTTTTAATAAACTTAAGGTCCTTCTTTTTTATACCAATTCCAGTGTCTTTTATGGTTGCTTTCACTTGATCTTTTTTTTCATCAAGTAAAATTTCAACTTGCTTATCCTTAGAATATTTTAGTGCATTATTAATGATATTGTAAAACGCAATCTCCATCCAAAGTGGATTTCCATTAACTTCAAACGTATCATCCTGAAATTCTTTATTGTTATAATTAATATCTATAGTAGCATTAGGGTATACTTCAAATATTAAATTTAGGGCTTCTTGCAAGCATTCATCAAATCGGTACGTTGAAAAGCTTTCTTCTAATTTGTCTTCATTGATTGAAGCTAACTCAAGTAAACTTTTAGATAAGTTTCTCAATTTTTCTGCTTGAAATTGGATTTTTAAGAGGGTTCTTTTGAGGGCTTTATCTATATTTTTATTTTGTAATGCTAAATCAGTCTCCCCAAGAATTACGGTAAGTGGTGTTCTCAATTCATGAGAGGCATTATGAATAAATTGTTTTTGGTCTTCAAAGGAGTCTTCAATTCGTTCAATCATAGTGTTGAAGGCATCTGATAGCTCATATAATTGATCATAATTTTTTTTCAAAGTTAAACGCTCATCAAGATTGTTGGCATTAATTTTTTTCATTTGTTGGGTAATCTTTCTTACAGGCGTTAGAATAAGATGACTAAAAAAAATAGCTAAAACACCAATAATTAAATTGGTAACTAAAAACATAATAAACAATATTTTCTTTACATAACTAACATCTTCTTTTCCATCTTGATCCATTGCTGTAATAACTACCAAAAAATTTCCTTCATTGTCTTTGTAAAGTAAGTTGCCAACTAGATTACCATTTTCTTTAAAAAACTCAATGTCTAAATGGTCACTTAGTAAGCTGTATATTTCTTTGTTCTGGAATTCATTTGGAAGTTGTTGATATGGAACACTATCTCCTTCAATTCTAATAATATAATGCTCTTCTTCTGGAAGCTTTCGCATTTGTTTTTCAACAATTTTATTGTAGCTAGAAGAACTTAATTCATCTTTTTCAAGCAACACTTGACCAGCTAAAATAGCTCTTTCTTCAAGACGATTTTCAAATTGATTAATGGTATGTTGTTCTACAAGGTAATATATTAATATTGAAAAAACCCCTATGGTTAAGCTACAGGCTAGGGTGAAAATAAATGCTATCCAATGTCTATACTTCATCACTCATCTCTCATGGCATATCCCATACCAACAACGGTTTCAATAATTTTATCTTGTGGATTTTTCCTTAGTTTTTTTCTTACATAATTCACATATACGTCAACTACATTTGTACCGATATTAAAATTGATTCCCCATACATCTTCAAGAATTTTTTCTCTGGAAAGTACCTTATTTTTATTTTGCATAAAATATTTTAATAAATTGAATTCTTTAGATGTTAGTTTTACTTCGTCAGCTTCCACAAATACTTTTTTTGAAGTATCATTTAATGTGATGTTATTAATTTGAAGAATTTGATCTATGTCTTTTGATTTTTCAAATTTTTGTCCTCTTCTTAAAATAGCATTAATTCGGGCTTCAAGTTCTTCAATTTTAAAAGGCTTTACAATATAATCATCAGCACCTGAGTTGAGTCCTTCTACTACCGATTCTGAAGTACCTAAGGCCGTTAGCATAATTACCGGTGTTTCAACTTTGTTTCTTCGTATTCGCTTAAGTACTTTTACACCATTTAAGCCTGGTAACATGATATCTAGTAAAATAAGATCATAGCTATTTTTATTAATTAAATCCAATGCATCCAAGCCATCCTCAACCGTGGTAACTAAGAAGCCTTTTGCCTTTAGTATTTTTTTGAGAAGGGCTAGAATTGCCTGATCATCTTCAACAACTAAAATATTCATAACTCAATATTTTACTGCTAAGATACAATTTTTGCTTGTTGAAGTGAACTTGATTAAGGCTTTAAAGATTAAAAGTCGATTAAAATATAGAAGCATGTACTTTCATTTATCATAGCAGAGTTTAACTAAAATTTAAAAACCGAATTCATAACTCAAGTTATATTTGTTGAAAATTATTTTAATGCAAGAAGATTTACCTTATTGTAAAACTGGATTTTTTTCTAATTTACTTTTAGATTATTTAGATCAAAATCCAAAATTAAAGTCTTTATATTCAAATTTTCCAGCCATTGAAAATTTTGAAAATCAAATTAATTCTAAAGCAGAAAATTTCAATTCCTCTAAACGGGAAGTCTTATATTCATATTTCAAAAAGCAATATCAATTTGTTGATGTAAACCCAACTACACAACAACAGATTGAATCTCTAAGTAATAAAAATACCTTTACAGTTACTACAGGTCATCAGCTTAATATTTTTACTGGTCCGTTATATTTTATATATAAAATTGTATCCACTATTAATTTATGTAAGCAGTTGAAAAAGGCTTATCCTGGATATAACTTTATACCTATTTATTGGATGGCAACAGAAGATCATGATTTTGATGAAATTTCTTTTTTTCATTATCAAGGGGAAAAAATAAAATGGAAGCAAGAAGAAGACGGTGCTGTGGGTAGAATGAAGACAACATCCATCCACCCTTTAGTTGATACTGTTTGTGATGCTTTAGGAGATAGTGAGTCAGCAATCGAATTAAAACGTTTACTGATTAAATCTTATAAATATCACTCTACCCTAGCAGAAGCTACATTTTACTTGGTCAATCAACTTTTTGCCAACGAAGGACTTCTTGTTATTGATGCAGATCAACCTGAATTAAAACGACAAGCTATTCCTTATTTTAAAGAAGATTTAATTTCACATATAGCAGAACAAGAGGTTAACAAAGACTCATTACTACTTGAAAAAAAAGGTTATTCAGCACAGGTCAATCCTAGAGAAATCAATTTGTTTTACCTGAAAGACGGTTTAAGAGAACGAATTATTTCTGAAGATGAAGATTTTTTGGTGGTAGATACTTCTATTCGTTTTACTAAAAATGAAATTCTAAATGAACTGGAAACTCATCCTGAGCGTTTTTCGCCAAATGTAATTTTAAGGCCTTTATATCAGGAAGTAATCTTACCCAATCTTTGTTATATTGGTGGGGGAGGAGAATTGGCTTATTGGATGCAGTTAAAGCAATTTTTTGAAGCTTCTGGCGTTGTTTTTCCTATGCTGTTGTTAAGGAATTCAGCTTTGCTTTATAGTAAAAAGCAAGCTAAGAAATTGAATAAATTAAATCTTGAATTAGAAGATTTATTTTTAGATGAAGCTGCTTTCAAGAATAAGATTACTCATCAAATATCAGCAATTAAAGTTGATTTTTCTGATAAGAAAAATTTCCTAAGGCAACAATTTAAAGACTTGTACCAATTAGCTGAAAAAACAGATGCTTCATTTTTGGGTGCGGTCGCAGCTCAGGAGCAGAAGCAAATCAATGGATTACAGCATTTAGAAAAGCGATTGTTAAAAGCCCAAAAAAGAAAATACAAAGATCATTTAGATCGAGCCAATCAGCATAAATTAGAATTATTTCCAGGACATTTACTTCAGGAGCGTCATAATAATTTTATGGAATACCATATAGAAAGTCAAGGAAAACTGATTGATTTACTCTTGCAGAAATTTGATCCTCTTAAAATGAAATTCGATTTAATTCAGTTTGATTAATTTTTATCTTCTCCAAGATTTGGAAAATAGTACATTAAAAACAATCCAAAGAATGTTGCCCCATGTTTACTGTGAATTACATTTTCAATAAGTAAAAATGATAGCATAATTACGAGCATTAACCGAGTTTCATAATTGAATTTTTTGGATATAAATGGATAAAAAACTGTAAATACAAATAACATTAATGCCATCCAACCTCCTATAAATGTGAAGTTGACAAAGGCATTATGGGTATGAAACTCTTCACTTAAAAAGTAATCTAATTTTTTCTTTTTATCTATCCGTTCTGTATAACATTGATTGAGTTGTGCTTGCAATTCTCTTTCTCCAGAAAATCCAAAAAATGGAATTCCACTTTTAATTATGCTATAGTTACATGGGTAAATTACATACCTAGGTTCAAAATCTAAAGTTCGCTCTAGGTCAATTTTAGTTCCAGCCTCTACTTTAAATCGCTTTTGCATTATTGGGTTAAAAACAATTAATGCAATGAGTCCAAGGCTGATTACAAAAAAAGCAAATAGCTTTTTTTTATGATTTTTAAATAGATTTATAAAATGAATACCTAAAATCAATAATGTCAACAACAAAGCTAATCTTGCTGAAATGAATACTAAAAACAATACCTGAAAAACCACCAAACTATAATAGGTATTAGACCAAAGCTTAAGTTGAATGTTTTTAAGTAGCATAAAGATACTTGTCACAATAAATATCCCTAAATAAGGCCTATTAATAGAAAGCATTTCATTGACTTGACCCCCGTAACTAAGTGGAAGTACATTATTATTAAGCCAAAAAGAAAAAATACTAAGTAGACTAATTAAGATACTTACATTCACCCCTAAAATAAATGTTTTTTCGCCTAGATTTCCATTTCCTCTCCAACGATAGCTTAGGGTAAATACTAACAAAAAGAATATGAGAAATAGCTTACTATTAAATCTAAAGTCTTGGAATAAGGTTTGGTTTAGAATACCCTGTAAGTATAAAAACAGTACTAAGACAGTAAAACTAATTAAAGACCAGTTTGCTTTAAATGAAATAGTCTTATATTTTTTTTCTATCACAAAAAAAATAAAACTTAATGCTATAAAGGGATACATATAAGCATTAGCAAAAGGTAATGTAAAGATAAATAGACTAAAAAAAACATCGAAACAAACGAATTTTTTCCAATCAATTGATTTAAGCTTTGCTATATATTCCATAAAAAAGTCTCTAACTTAATCGCAATCAAAACTAAAATTAAATCTTGAAAAACCGATAAAATTGAGACTTTTTCTAAAAGTTAAACCCAATTTATTTAATGGAACAAATTCTATTAAATTAACAATTAAGCAATTCAAGCTATTAGGTCAATTTTATAATTCACACTCATGTTGATATACTAAAATAGAACCACGTAAATATTGAAAATTAAACCGCTACATCATAAGTACGTAGGGCATCGTTTAAAGATGTTTTTTTGTTGGTACTTTCTTTTCTCTTACCTATAATTAAAGCACAAGGCACATTGAATTCACCTGCGGGGAATTTTTTGGTATAACTTCCTGGGATGACAACAGAACGTGCAGGAACAATACCTTTCATTTCTTTGGGTTGGTCTCCTGTTACATCTATAATTTTAGTGGAAGCAGTAAGCACTACATTGGCTCCAAGAACGGCCTCTTTTTCTACTTTAACACCTTCTACAACAATGCTACGCGAACCTAAGAAGGCATTATCTTCAATAATAACAGGCGAAGCTTGTAATGGCTCTAGAACACCACCAATCCCAACACCTCCGGAAAGATGTACATTTTTTCCTATTTGCGCACAACTTCCTACAGTAGCCCATGTATCTACCATAGTACCTTCGTCTACATAGGCACCAATATTCACATAACTAGGCATCATGATTACCCCTGAAGAGATAAAGGCTCCATGTCTTGCAACGGCGTTAGGAACAACTCGTATTCCACGTTCTTTGTATCCAGTTTTTAGAGGCATTTTATCATGGTATTCAAAAATACCAGCTTCCATAGTTTCCATTTTTTGAATTGGAAAATAAAGAACAACTGCTTTTTTAACCCATTCATTGACTTGCCATCCGTTTGTGGTAGGTTCTGCACACCTAAGTTTTCCCTCATCTATTAGAAAAATTACTTCCCTAATGGCATTTATCGTGGTTGGATTGGTTAATAAATCCCTATTCTCCCAAGCATTTAAAACGCTTTCTTTAAGTTGTTGCATATTATTTTTTGAGCAAATATAAAAGAATCAAATTTTCTTACTCAAGACCTTTTATAAATTTTATCTAATTGTTCTTAACTATACCACATTACGCATCTCTTCGTAAAAAATCGGAGACCAAGTAAACTAAGGCTTTTGCTACTTGAGGCTTTTTGGTTGCATCAGCTTCACAAAGGTGAAGGTATTGAACGCGCTCTTTTCTTATAAGCTTCATAAAACTTCTTAAATCATTCAGACTAAAGCCTGATGGAGTTTGTGCAGAAGCACTAAAATCAGCTATAGCATCACAATCAATTTCTAACCCAAAATCGTTTTTCACAAAATTAATAGCTGATTTTAGTTTCACCAATAAATCCATTCGAGTTAAATGTACCAGTTCTTCAAACAAGTGAAAATCAATTTTTTTATCATTTTCTATCTTTTGAAAAATATATTGTGGGGTGTAATTTTTATGAATACCAAAAAGGTGGTAATGGTTCAAATACCCCTTCTCAAAAGCAAAACTAAAGCCATTTCCAGAATGTCGGTAATCGGTTGTTCGTAAATCGGTATGGGCATCAATATTAAGTACATTCACCATTTTTTCATTGGCTAAGAAACAACCTTGAATCATACCTAAAGCATTGTTATGTCCACCGCCTATTGCTATTGGAGAATGCCCTTCTTCTTTTATTTTTTTAATGACTTCTGTAAGCATTACATCAACTTCCTCAACAAGTTTGCCTAATTGTAGGTAATCTTCATGGCTATTCAATGCTATGCTTTCAGCTTTTTGCTGTTGTTCACGGCAGTCTAAATAGCCTAATATAGCTACTTTATTTGCAGTATTATATTCGTTATGTTGTATATTTAAAAGACTTTCCAAAAATAAATGCCAAGTATTTTTTGCTCCGGGAACACCAAAATTTCCACGAATGCCAATGTCTTCAGGAATGCCAACTAAAACTTGGTAATCTTCTAGTTCTTCTAATTCTTCAAAATCTTGTATAATTTTGATTTGTTCGCCAAATTTGACTTCTCCTTTTCGATGCTTAATCATAGCATCAATCTCCTTATTTTGGTAAAAATGAATCATAGTTAGGGGTTGATTTGTGGTTTTCCTTTTATATAAACTTCTTCAATATGATTATTCCCAAAGGAATAGGGTAAAAATGAATAGGACGGAATTTCCTCTGTTAGCATGATGTTGGCTAGTTTTCCTTTGGTAATACTTCCTACTTGTTCTTCAACTTCCATAGCATAGGCAGCATTAATGGTTGCGGCATTAATAGCCTCTTCTGGAGTCATATTCATTTTTATGCAGGCCAAAGAAACAATTAGATTCATATTTCCGTTAGGCGTACTTCCTGGATTGTAATCGGTTGCTAATGCCAATGGAAGATCTGCGTCAAGGATGTTTCTGGCTGGTGTATAATCTAAACTTAAAAACAGAGAGCAGGAGGGAAGTGCTACAGGTATTGTAGAACTGTTTTTTAAGCATTCAATGTCTTCATTTTTCATCACTTCTAAATGATCTACACTTAAAGCATTGTGCTCTACCGCTGCTTGTATACCTCCAATAGAATAAAACTGATTGACGTGGATTTTTGATTTCAGCCCATATTTTTTTCCAGCCTTTATTAGTTGAATAGTATCTTCAACATCAAAATATCCTTTTTCACAAAAAACATCAATATAATCAGCTAGTTCATTTTCAACTACTTGAGGTAGCATTTTTTGTATAATGTGTTGAACGTAATCTGATTTCTTATTTTTGAATTTAGGTGGCAATGCATGAGCTCCCAAGAAAGTTTTCTTGATAGGCAAATGATATTTTTCCTCTAGCTTTTTAGCAACGCGCAGCATTTTCATCTCGGCTTCGGTAGTCAACCCATAGCCTGATTTAATTTCAACTGCACCAGTTCCCATTTTAATGATTTCTACAAGTCGCTTTTCGCTTTGTTCAAAAAGTTCTTCTTCAGAAGTGTTTTGTAGCTTTTTAGCTGAATTAACAATTCCTCCACCGCGTTCAGCTATTTCAGCATAAGACAAACCATTAATGCGGTCTACAAACTCACTTTCTCTATTCCCAGCATAAACCAAATGCGTGTGAGAATCTACCCAAGTGGGTAAAATCACTCTATTTTCTGCATTTATTTTTTGAACAGTTGGAAGTTTTGGGCAAGATGACATATCTCCATAATCTTCAATTTTACCATCTTTTATATATAGCCAAGCATTATCAATGCAGGGGAGATGTTTCATCTCTTTGCCTTTCAGTAATTTATTTTCAGAACGGACTTGAACAAGTGTTTTTATGCCGTAGAATAAAAGATTCATTATTTGAAATTATTTAAGCTTTTGCTCAAAGCTACATATTTTTTTTGAATAAAAAATCTTTTCAAAATTCATTCAAATCAATCTACTTTTAACTAGAAAAACATAATCATCAATTAACTATTGTCTTTGTGTCCTCATTTCAGAGCGTCTCATGGGCATTCCGTCAATAATTCCAAAGAGTTCATCTGCTTCTACAGCAAGCTGCCTTCTTAACTTAACGGTACCGTCTAAACCAACTAAAATTAGTTCAAAATCTGAATTACCTCTTTTCATTTCTTTAAAACTCATACCTACTCTACTCATGTTTTTATTGCTGTTAAAAATAGGCTTTACTTCTCTAGGTGTAGCTTGAATAATACTAATATTACGTTCTAGAGCTTCTTTTCTGTTGGCATGTATAATATCAACTTGTTTTGTTAATTGTGGGTGCTCATCTTCTAAGGTGACCAAAATAAGCATTCTAGTATTATTTCTAGTAGTTGTTGTATCTTCGTTAGTTTCAACAGTGTCTGTAGGAACTTCATTTTCAGTTTGTGCAAAGCTTAACTGGAAAAATAATGTAATAATTAATATTTTATAAAATTTATTCATCTTTTTAATCAAAAATAAATTTTTTTAAATAAATTGTAATATAAATTAACATTTTTAATAATATTTTGTTTTTGATTATCGTTTTAATCTTTAATAAAAAAGAGTTTTATTGGCATAGCTATTGAGTTATATACTAACAATAATAAGAACTAAGATTTTTTACACAAATACAGACTGTACGTATTCTAAATACTGACAGTTTGTCGAAAATAATATACTATGTCGAAATCAAAATTGTTTTCTATTGACAGTTTGTCATCACAAGGAATTGAAGAAGATGCAGAATTAATTCCTTTAATGACCACAGAAGACGAAGAAGCTATAGAGAAAGAGGAACTTCCTGAAGTACTACCCATATTATCCTTACGAAATACAGTTTTATTTCCTGGAGTTGTAATTCCTATTACTGCAAGTAGAGATCAATCTATAAAATTGATTAATGACGCCAATAATTCCAATAAGACCATTGGTGTGGTGGCTCAAAAGGAAGATGAAAATGAAGACCCTGGATTTGATGGGGTTTATAAAATTGGTGTTGTTGCTAGAATTCTTCGCGTACTTAAAATGCCTGACGGTAATACCACAGTCATTATTCAGGGTAAAAAACGTTTTAAAATAACAGAAGCTGTAGAAGAGCAACCTTATTTAAAATGTAAAGTAGAATCTTTTAAAGAAAAAAGACCTGATATTTTAGATGCTGAATTTGATGAAATTATTCAAAACATCAAGGAGCTTTCATTACAAATTATCAAAGAAAGTCCAAATATTCCTTCAGAAGCTTCTTTTGCAATTAAAAATATTGAGAGTTCTTCGTTTTTAGTGAATTTTATTTCTTCTAATATGAACTTAGATGTGGAGCAAAAACAAGAATTATTAGAGACTTCTGATTTAAAAGACCGCGCACTTTCTACCCTGAAGTTTATGAATATTGAAAAACAAAAACTTCAGCTAAGAAATGATATTCAAAGTCGTGTTCAAAACGATATGAATCAACAGCAAAGAGAATATTTTTTGCACCAGCAAATGAAAACTATTCAAGAAGAATTGGGTGGTAATTCTGCTGAATCTGAATTGGAAGAAATGCGTATGCGCGCCAAAAAGATGAAATGGAACAAAGAAGTGAAAGAGCACTTTGATAAGGAGTTAGCAAAACTTCAACGCATGAATCCTCAGGTTGCTGAATACACTATTCAGCGAAATTACTTAGACCTCTTTTTAGATTTACCTTGGAACAAGTTTAGTAAAGATAAATTTGATTTAAAACGTGCTCAACGTGTCTTAGATCGTGATCATTACGGTTTAGAATATGTAAAGCGAAGAATAATTGAATATTTGGCGGTATTGAAGTTGAGAAACGACATGAAATCACCAATTATTTGCCTGTATGGCCCTCCCGGTGTAGGAAAAACTTCTTTAGGGAAATCTGTTGCTGAAGCTCTTGGAAGAGAGTATGTTAGAATTTCTTTAGGTGGTTTAAGAGATGAAGCAGAAATTAGAGGACATAGAAAAACCTATATTGGGGCAATGCCTGGAAGAATTATTCAAAGCTTAAAGAAGGCTAAAACTTCTAATCCAGTTTTTGTATTAGATGAAATAGACAAATTAAGCAATTCTCATCAGGGAGATCCTTCATCAGCTTTATTAGAAGTATTAGATCCAGAGCAAAATTCTGAGTTTCATGATAATTTCTTAGAATTAGGCTATGACCTTTCAAAAGTGATGTTTATTGCTACCTCTAATTCGTTAAACACCATTCAGCCAGCATTATTAGACCGAATGGAAATAATTAATGTGAACGGATATACCGTTGAAGAGAAAATTGAAATAGCAAAGAGACATCTTTTACCTAAGCAAATTAAAGAGCATGGAATGAAAAAGACCGATATAAAATTAGGTAAAAAACAACTTGAAAAGGTAATTGAAAGTTACACTCGTGAGTCAGGGGTAAGGAATCTTGAAAAGCAATTGGCAAAATTGGTTAGAAATATTGCTAAGCATATTGCCATGGAGGAAGAATTTAATCCAAAATTAAATTTCAAAGAAATTGAAACTATATTAGGTAAACCAAAAGTTAATAAAAACGAATATGAAAATAATGAAGTTGCTGGAGTAGTAACTGGACTGGCTTGGACGAGCGTTGGAGGTGATATTTTATTTATTGAATCTGCTTTGTCTCGTGGTAAAGGCAATTTGAACATTACAGGAAACTTAGGAAAAGTAATGAAAGAGTCAGCAACTATTGCACTAGAATACATAAAAGCAAATGCTGATGAATTTAACTTAGATTACCGAATTTTTGATCAGTACAATGTGCATATTCATGTGCCTGAAGGTGCTACGCCAAAAGATGGCCCAAGTGCTGGAATTACCATGCTTACTTCTTTGGTATCTTTATTTACACAACGAAAGGTGAAAAAGAATCTAGCCATGACTGGCGAAATTACCCTTCGAGGAAAAGTACTTCCTGTAGGAGGTATTAAAGAAAAAATATTAGCCGCCAAACGAGCTAATATCAAAGAAATAATACTTTGTAAAGAAAATGAAAGAGACATTAATGAAATTAAAGAAGAATACTTAAAAGGCTTACAATTTCATTATGTTTCAGAAATGTCTGAAGTGTTGGATTTAGCGTTAATGAAGCAACAGGTTAAAAATGCTAAAGAGCTGAAGATAGCAGCCCTAAAGTCCAAGTCAAATTAAATGTGATTAATTAGCGTATTTTTTATAAAATTGTAATATGTTTGAAACTGAATAAAACTTTGTGTTTTATTCAGTTTTTTTTGATGTGAATAATTTATTGGTTCTTGCTTCGTTTTGATAAGCAACGACATCGGAGTCTTTCTATGCGAAACCTATTTTTTTTCTTCCTTATGATTACTGCTTTTGCTGTAAAAGCTCAAGTAGGAGGACAGGATACCTATCAGTTTTTGAATATGCCTGTAAATCCTCTTCATGGGGCCTTAGGAGGAAAAAATGTAACCATGCATAATTATGATCCCTCAGGAGTTTTAATCAATCCCTCATTAGTTAATGAAGAAATGCAAAATGTGGCTAGTGTTAATTATATGAATTTAGCAGCTGGAATTAATTATGGAAGTGCTGCTTATGCATATAAACTGAAGGGAGATAGAGGTACAGTGCAAGCTGGAGTAACCTATTTAGGCTATGGTGATTTTGAGGGTTTTGATGAATTAGGAAATCCAACCAATGATTTTTCTGGAACAGAAGCTGCCTTTTCGGTAGGCTATGCTTACCGTATTCCTGAAACCAAATTTAATGCAGGCTTAAATGTGCGAATGATTACATCGCGATTAGAGCAATATTCTTCGTTTGGACTGTCTACTGATTTTTCGGTGGCCTACATAGACCCAGAAACAAAATGGATCATTACAGCAGTTTTACGAAATTTTGGAGCTCAACTAAAAGCCTATGATGAGGTTAATGAAAGTTTACCAACAGAAATTTTAATCGGTTTTTCAAAAGAATTAGAAAATGTTCCTATTCGTTGGCATCTTACTTTTGAAAATTTACAGCAATGGGACGTTGCCTTTAGAAACCCCAATCGTGATGAAACTGACATAGAAGGGAATGTAACAGAAGACAATCCTAATTTTATAAATAACTTTTTTAGGCATACTGTTTTTGGAGCTGAACTTTTTCCAGACGGAGGATTCAGTATTCGAGCTGGCTATAGTTTTAGACGATCGCAAGAATTAGGTTTAGTAGATCAAAATACCTTTGCGGGTTTAAGTGGAGGATTTATGATAAAATTCAATAAATTTAGATTCAATTATACCTTCATGCGTTTGCATCAATCAGCTACCTCCAACTTAATCGGATTAAACTTAGAGTTATAATTAGCCCCAAAGCCCCTCCCTAACCCTCCCCAAAAGGGAAGGAACTAAGCCCCCTAACCCCTTTCGCCGAGGCAAAAGGTGGATTTGAAAAGTAAAGCGTGATTAGCATGATGGAACACTTCGTTCCTACCAATGAAGTTTTTATGTAATTTGATGATTATCAGTATTTTGTTTCAGGTTCGAGCCCTTCACTTCTTCAGGATAAACTCCTACGATAACCATTCACATCTCGACTAAGTTTATCCTGAGCGTTAGTCGAAGGGCTCGATGCTAAAACAAGATTATAACGTCACACACTATTAAATAAAATTCGGAAAATTTTCAGGGGGTCGATGTGACAAACTCACCCTCATTGACTTGTCATACCGCAAAAATTTTCCTAAGGAAATTTTATGCGGTATCTCCCAATACCGAAGACAAAAATAACCTCCCTAACCAGAAACATGTTCAGGTTTCCAGAACATAAGATTCCGCATCTCGCTATCGCTCGTGCGGAAAGACAGGAAGGAGGGGTGTCGTGCGTAATGACAGGAAAGAGCAGGAATTAGAATGACATGAAGGAAGAATCGTACGTAATGACATGAAAGAGCAGGAATTGGAATGACAGGAAGGATCCTAACAATACTTATTTGTGTGGGTTAACCCCGATTTAGTAAATCAGCATGAGGGTGATTTGTGAATTTGACCGAATGGATTGATTTACTTCGTCGTTTATTCATTTCAAGATATTCTAATGAATAATTTGGGTTCAATTGGTAAATGGTATAAGATGTGATAAATTGTAAATAGAAATACTTGGCGAAATTGTGTCTTAGCGAAAGTAAATCAATTTTAACTGCTATTCAATAGCAGTCATTATATTAAATTATTAATTCTTCAATATTTCAATCGTTTGAGTAAAACAAATCATTAAAATATGACATTGATTAGAAAATCCTTAATTATTGTCCAATAGCTTCACTTTATGAGACATTCAGTAATGTCTAGCTTTAATTAATTTGTATATTTACCGCTATATTAAATAAACATAATTTTATGCAAAATCAACTTAAAGCAAAAGTTGATGATAAGCATGAGTTTGAATTTGATCAAAAAACAATTGATGATTTAGATGCTTCAGAAATTGGATCAAATAAATTTCATGTTATTCATCAAAATCAATCTTTTCACGCCCAAGTCGTTGCTGAAGATTTCAATAACCAAACCTATACCATCCGCGTTAAATCCAACACTTATACCGTTAAAATATCTAATCCACTTGATTTATTAATTCAAGAAATGGGCTTAACCTTAAATGCAGGGGTGGTTGAAAATGAAATCAAAGCACCTATGCCTGGTTTGATTTTGGATATTCCAGTAGCTGAAGGCGACGAGGTAAAGGAAGGAGATACGCTTATTGTTTTAGAAGCTATGAAAATGGAAAACGCACTCAGTTCACCTATGGATGGAGTGGTGAAATCTATTCACGTAAAAGCTACCAACTCCGTAGCTAAAAATGAACTTTTAATAGAATTGGAATAAGATTTATCTCTTGTGATATGCGCTTAAATTCGTTTTAAAAACACTAATTATCTAGTTAACTACCAACCTTGCTTAAGCTTGATGAACTAAATTAAACTTGAAAGGTTGAAAATTAAAAATAATGAACAAAATATTAGTAGCCAATAGAGGTGAGATTGCATTACGGGTGATGAAAACCATTCGTAAAATGGGAATTAAATCAGTAGCTGTTTTTTCTGAAGCCGACCGAAATTCACCTCATGTTAAATATGCTGATGAGGCTGTTTGTCTTGGCCCAGCACCTTCTAGCGAATCTTATTTAAAAGGTGATGAAATAATTAAGGTCTGTAAAGAATTGCAAGTTGATGGAATTCACCCAGGGTATGGGTTTTTAAGTGAAAATGCTTCTTTTGCAGAAAAAGCTGAAAAAAATAACATCACTTTCATCGGTCCAAAATCACATGCCATTAAAGTGATGGGCGATAAGCTTGCTGCTAAAGAGACAGTGAAATCTTATAACATTCCCATGGTTCCAGGGATAGATGAAGCCATTACCGATGTTGAAAAAGCCAAAAAAATTGCTTTGGAAATTGGGTTTCCAATTCTAATAAAAGCTTCAGCTGGAGGCGGTGGAAAAGGAATGCGTGTGGTAGAGAAAGAAGCTGTTCTAGAAGAACAAATGAAACGAGCCATCTCTGAAGCGGAGTCGGCTTTTGGTAATGGTGCAGTCTTTATCGAAAAATACGTTGGCTCACCAAGGCATATTGAAATTCAGGTAGTAGCCGATCAACATGGCAATGTAATCCACTTATTTGAACGTGAATGTAGCGTACAACGTAGGCATCAAAAAGTGATTGAAGAAGCACCTTCTGTAATCCTTACCCCAGAATTACGGGAAAAAATGGGAAAAGCTGCTGTAGATGTGGCAAGGGCCTGTGATTATATTGGTGCTGGAACCGTTGAATTTTTAATGGATGAAAACAAAAACTTTTACTTTTTAGAAATGAATACACGACTTCAGGTAGAACACCCAGTTACGGAACTTATTTCAGGAGTAGATTTGGTAGAGCAACAAATAAAAATAGCTCGTGGAGAGAAGCTTCAACTTCAACAAAGCGATTTAGAAATTCAAGGACATGCTTTAGAATTGAGGGTATATGCCGAAGACCCGTTGAACGATTTCTTACCCAGTGTAGGTCTATTATCCAAGTACCAAGCTCCCAAAGGAGAAGGAATTCGCGTAGATGATGGCTTTGAAGAAGGTATGGTAGTGCCTATTTATTACGATCCTATGCTTTCTAAGCTGATTACCTATGGAAAAGATAGAAATGAAGCCATTCAACTTATGTTAGAAGCTATTCAACAATATACTGTAGAAGGTGTTTCAACCACCCTAGACTTTGGACGATTTGTATTTGAACACAAAGCCTTTGTATCTGGAGATTTTGATACGCATTTTGTAAAACATTATTATACACCAGAAGCCCTTGAAAAGGAAAAAGAAGAAGAAGCTTTTATGGCTGCTTTACTAGCCTTAAAGAAATACCAAAAAGACCAAAGACAATTACGCATTCCACAAAGTCAATCAACAAAAAAAAAAGCTTAATAAAACATTGAAAAAGCAGATTTTTCAACTGATTTAAAAAGGATAATATGAGTAAAAATATAGAAGCATTAAATAAAAAAATTCAAGAAGCTCAACTAGGAGGCGGGCAAAAACGAATTGATAAACAACACGAAAAGAAAAAATTAACCGCCAGAGAGCGTGTAGATTATTTTCTAGATGAAGGCTCTTTTGAAGAAATAGGGATATTAGTTACCCACAGAACCACTGATTTTGGAATGGATCAACAGCATTTTTATGGAGACGGAGTAGTCACTGGTTATGGAACCGTAAATGGCCGTTTAGTCTATGTCTATGCACAAGATTTCACGGTTTTTGGAGGCGCTTTATCAGAGACCCATGCAGAGAAAATTTGTAAAGTAATGGACCATGCTGTTAAAGTTGGCGCTCCTATTGTTGGCTTAAATGATTCGGGTGGGGCAAGAATTCAAGAAGGCGTACGCTCACTTGGTGGGTATGCAGATATTTTCTTCAGAAATGTACAAGCCTCCGGTGTGGTGCCACAAATTTCAGCTATCATGGGACCTTGTGCTGGAGGAGCTGTATATTCACCTGCCATGACTGATTTTACACTTATGGTTCAAGATACCTCCTATATGTTTGTTACAGGGCCTAATGTAGTTAAAACAGTGACTAATGAGGAAGTGACTTCAGAAGAATTAGGTGGAGCAAGTGCACATTCAACCAAATCGGGAGTGACACATTGTACGGCAGCCAATGATATTGAGTGTTTAGAGCAAGTAAAACGAATGTTGAGCTATATGCCTCAAAACAATCAAGAGCAACCTGAAAAATTACCCGTTGAATTAGGAGAAGAACTGCGCACACAATTGGATGATTTAGTTCCAGAAAATGCCAATAAACCCTACGATATGCATGCGGTGATTCAAGGCATTATTGACGAGGATTCCTTTTTTGAAATACATAAAGATTATGCCGAAAATATAATTGTTGGATTTTCAAGAATTGGTGGTAGAAGTGTAGGTGTTGTTGCTAATCAACCAATGAGCTTAGCTGGTGTTTTAGATGTAGATGCCTCTAAAAAAGCAGCGCGATTTGTGCGTTTTTGTGATGCCTTCAACATCCCTCTTTTAGTTTTGGTTGATGTACCAGGATTCTTGCCGGGGACCGACCAAGAATGGAATGGAATTATTTTGCACGGAGCTAAATTACTCTATGCCTTAAGCGAAGCAACCGTACCACGAATTACCGTGATTACAAGAAAAGCCTACGGTGGTGCTTATGATGTGATGAATTCAAAACACATTGGTGCCGACTTGAACTATGCTTGGCCAACTGCTGAAATTGCTGTAATGGGAGCCAAAGGAGCCTCTGAAATAATCTTCCGAAAAGAAATAGCTGAAGCTGAAGATGCCGAAGCAAAATTACTAGAGAAAGAGGCCGAATATGCTGAAAAATTTGCCAATCCCTTTAAAGCTGCTCAGCGTGGTTTTGTGGATGAAGTAATCATGCCAAGAGAAACCCGAAGAAAACTAATAAAAGCTTTTGCTATGTTAGAAAATAAAGAAGTTCTTCGCCCTCATAGAAAGCATGGAAATATTCCTTTATAATTTATTTTGTATGAGTTGTTTTTAGAAAACCCAGCTGAAAAGTCTGGGTTTTTCTATTCAAGTCAACATCTATTTAACCCGCTTTATTTGGTAAGAAATTTACAATTTCAACCTTCTTTTTAATTACATTTGCAGCACAATTTTTTTTTAATGGGTGAATTAGCTTACTTAAATAAGTTTTTTAAAAAATACAAATGGCTCTTAATTTTAGGGGTTGTTATTACTATTGGAGCCCGTGTATTTACCTTAGTCACCCCTAAATTTATTGGTGAGTCTACCAATATTATAGAAGCTTACATCAACGGGGAAGTCACCGATTATCAAGCTGTGAAAGACGAGTTGATGATCAATATTCTAATTATTATTGGTGCAGCCACATTATCTGCAATTCTTACGTTTTTAATGCGGCAAACCTTTATTGTTGCCTCAAGGAAAATAGAATTCGATTTAAAAAATGAAATCTATGAACAATACCAACGCCTTTCATTAAATTTTTATAAAAAAAACCGCACTGGCGATTTAATGAACAGAATAAGTGAGGATGTTTCCAAAGTTAGAATGTATGTTGGTCCCGCTCTTATGTACGGGGTAATGACCTTTACGCTTTTTGTAGTGGCTATATCATACATGCTTTACATAGCACCAGTTTTAACTTTGTATGTCATGTTGCCATTTCCAATTCTCTCCTATGCTATTTATAAGTTAAGTGTTGCTATCAATCAACGGAGTACTGTAGTCCAACAAGTGCTTTCTCAATTAAACAGCTATACCCAGGAGAGTTTTAGTGGTATATCGGTGATTAAATCCTATGGAACGGAAACTTTAATCAATGAAAATTTTGTAGATCTTTCTAACGAAAGTAAGGACAAAAATATTGATTTGGTAAGGGTTCAAGCTTTCTTTTTTCCATTGATGATTCTACTTATTGGTTGTAGCAACCTCTTAGTTTTATACATTGGAGGAACACGCTACATTAGTGGAGAAATTGAAAACTTAGGGACCATTGTAGAGTTTTTACTTTACGTGAACATGCTCACGTGGCCAGTAGCATCAGTGGGTTGGATTACTTCTATGGTGCAGCAAGCTTCCGCTTCGCAAAAGCGAATCAACGAATTTTTAAGTGTGCAACCAGAAATTCAAAACCACTCTAATCTCATTCAAGAAATAGAAGGAGAAATTGAATTTAAAAATGTAAGTTTTACTTACGATGATACGGGGATTGAAGCCTTAAAAAATATTTCTTTCCGCCTTAAAAAAGGAGAAAATTTGGTAATTATTGGAAAAACAGGATCGGGAAAATCAACAGTCTTAGAATTGATTTCCAGACTTTATGATGCTCCCACAGGTGAAATACTTATCGATGGCCAGAAAATTGACTCCATAAATTTAAATTTACTGAGAGAAAGCATTGGATATGTACCTCAAGACTCCTTTTTATTTTCAGATAGCATTGCCAATAATATACGGTTTGGAGATGCTAATGCCAGCCAAGAAAAAATTGAAGAAGCAGCAAAAAATGCTGCAGTTCATGAAAATATAGTCAACTTCAAAAAAGGATATGAAACTGTATTAGGAGAACGTGGCATCACCCTCTCTGGAGGACAAAAACAGCGTGTCTCTATTGCACGTGCAATTATAAGGGAGCCAAAAATAATATTATTTGACGATTGCCTTTCGGCTGTAGATACCGAAACTGAAGAAGCTATATTTAAAAAAATGCAGGAAATTTCCGCCAACCGTACTGCCGTAATTGTAAGTCATAGGATATCTTCTGCCAGAAATGCAGATCAAGTTCTTGTGTTGGATGAAGGTAAAATCATACAACAGGGAAAACATGAAGAATTGATTGAGCAGGACGGCTACTACAAAGCCCTCTATCAAGAACAACTTACCGAAAAATAAATTCAAGTTTTTTTTGTTATTGTTAATTTTTTTTTGATTTTTGAAGCCATTATTAATTTTAATTTAAATCAAGATGAGCGATCAAGGAATGATGACGAAAGATGATATTTACTCGAAGATAATTCGCGCAGGGAGAAGGACTTACTTTTTTGATGTAAGATCAACCAAGGCAGATGATTATTACCTAACCATCACGGAAAGTAAGAAATTTACAAATGAAGACGGTTCATTCCATTTTAGAAAGCATAAAATTTATCTGTACAAAGAAGATTTTAATAACTTTAAAGAAGCCTTAAATGAAGCTACTGGTTTTATTATCAATGAAAAAGGGGAGGAGGTAATTAATGATCATAAGAGTTTTGATCCACCAAAAAAAGAAGAAAAGTTTACGGATGTAAGTTTTGACGATATATAGGGTGCTTGTCACCCTATTTTTTTTGAGGTATTTTAAGGGATTTCTGTTTATATTTTGAAGATAGGTTCAAGTTGGTAGTAATGGTGAAATTTTTTTTTTAGTAGAGAGCTTCCGATTTAAAAATATAAATTTGTAAGCAAATAAAATTTAATAATGGATAAACGATTTGCTGATATAATTCTACTGATTAAAAAATCTAGACTTAAGGCTATAAAATCAGTAAATGCTGAGCTAATTAACCTTTATTGGAATATAGGAGAATATATCAGTAATAAAATTGAACAAGCAGAATGGGGAGACTCAGTTGTTAATGAATTATCAAAATATATTCAGAAAAATGAACCTGAAATAAAAGGATTCTCGGATAAGAATATTTGGAGAATGAAACAGTTTTATGAAACTTACAAAAACTTTCCAAAAATCTCACCACTGGTGAGAGAAATTAGCTGGACCAACAACCTTTTGATTTTTTCAAGATGTAAAACAATTGAAGAAATGGAATTTTACCTTAAAATTGCAAGACAAGAAAATTATAGTAAACGTGAACTTGACCGTCAAATCTCATCAAGCCTTTTTGAACGGACAGTGATTGGAAACTCAAATCTCTCGACAGCGTTGAGAGATAATAATCAGGACTAGACAAACACATTTAAGGATAGTTATGTTTTTGAGTTTTTAAATCTACCTGCACGCCATAGTGAAAAGGATTTACAGCATGGTCTTATTAAACAAATGAAAAATTTCATTCTTGAGCTTGGCAAAGAATTTTTTTTATTGGCGAAGAATATAAATTACAAGTAGGTAATAGTGACTTTTTTATTGATTTGCTATTTTATCATCGTGGACTCCAATGTTTAGTGGCTTTTGAGCTTAAAACGGACAAATTTAAGCCTTGCCATTTAGGGCAATTGAATTTTTATTTGGAAGCTTTAGATAGAGACATAAAAAAACCAAATGAAAATCCGAGCATTGGAATTTTATTATGTAAAGATAAGGATAGTGAAGTTTTTGAATACGCATTAAGCCGAAGTCTATCGCCAACAATGATTTCTGATTATAAAACACAACTTCCCGACAAAAAAATATTACAAAAGAAGTTGCACGAATTATTTGATAGTGAATCAGACACTGAATAGAACCATTACTGCCAACTGAACCAATAAGCAAGGGTGGATGCTTCTTAGGACAAAAAGCGCTAAATTTGAGTTTAGTTTTTTGTTGGAAAGTGAAGCGCTTCAAAATTGGCACCTTCGGTTAGCTGAAAAAAGTCTTTAACGTACCCCTAACGCAATTCTAACTCAGTTATGCAAATTCTCCATGCCATGTCTAAGTTATTTACACCTCAAAACTTATTTAACTACAACTTATAATGTTTCTTCAACAAGTTTTCAAAGGTTTTTTGAGGGAGAAAGCGTTTTAGATAAATCGAAAATTTTTCTAAGTAAGCACCCACTAAGTAATGTACTTTAGTGCGATTGCTGGAGATAATCTTTTCAATTTGTAAAGCTACATTTTCGGAAGGCATACCTTTGTCAACATGTTGGTTCATTAAGTTTAATGAAGCTTGGTATTTGGCATAATAAGGGGATTCCTTCAGAGCAGGGGAGTGGTACCTTCTGGAAGCAATATCGGTCGCAATATCACCCGGTGCTAAACAAGAAATTTCAATTCCAAACTGACTAACTTCCATTCGATAAGCTTCAGAAATTTGAATTAAAGCCGCTTTTGAAGCCGAATAAAAACCTCTGTAAGGTAATCCCATATAACCCGCAATGGAAGTAATATTAATGATTTTTCCAGATTTGTTTTTACGCATGTAAGGAAGTACCTCATTCATAAGCTGACATGCACCAAAAAGATTTGCCTGAAAAACTTTTTCTACTTCCCTGAGAGGAGTTTCTTCAGCAGGTCCTGTAATTCCTAATCCAGCATTATTGATTAAAATATCAATTCTTCCTGCTTTTTTAATCACTTCATTAATGGCTTTTGAAATACTTTCAGGTTGATTTAAATCTAAGGCAAGCATTTCCCAAGAAAGCTCGCTTGATTTGTCTGGATTTCTACTTGTGCCAAAAACTTGATATCCTTTGTTAGCTAATAATTTAGCTGTGGCTTCTCCAATACCTGAAGAAGCCCCAGTGATGAGAACAACGGGTTGTGTTTTATTCTTTCCCATCTACAAAATCTTGTAAATAGCTGTATTTAGCAGTAAGCTCACCATTTTCTGTCATTTTAGCACGGGCTAAAATACCCTCTTTATCCTTGTTAGCAAAGGCAGGAATCACGTGTTGTGCAAACATATCGCCAAAACCTTCGCTGGCATCTTTGGGTAACTCGCATGGCAAATTATCTACCGCCATTACAGCAATACTATTGGGAGTTCCTACAGCAACTTCTTGCTCAGTTATGGGGTTGTACGCATAAAATGGCACTGCAATAGTAGAAGGCCTAATGGTTGAAGCCACAGGACCATCAATATCACAACTTACATCAGCAACTAAATTAATTCTGAAATCTTCTTTTTTTGCATCTTCACGAGTAAACAAAAACGGTGCGCCATCTCCATAAAAATGTCCTGCAATAAAATAGTCTGTTTCTTTGGCAAACCTCATAAAATCGGATTTGTAAGGTGACGGATCTTTAAAAAAGAATTTTTTATCACCAGGCTTGCCGTCTTTTCTTTTATTGTAGTCCATTACATCAATTTGTGTGTAAACGCTTTCTGTAAAAAGTTGTTCACAATAATTTTCTGGAGTAACTTGTTTGATCTTGAGGTGATCTAAAATTTCTTTAGCTCCTTGAGCTACTTTACCTAAGCCTGTAAGGCATATTTTTAAATCATTTGGTAATTTTATTTGATCTAATTCGGCCTTCATAGTGTTGAGGTCGGGTAGGTTTTCTGCTTTAGGCAAGTCAAACAATTGATCTCTTTGTCCAAGTAATCTAAAACCGTTGTAAGCGCCTACTAAACCTGCATATCTTCCAAAACCAATGAGTCTTGCCCCATTTTCTTTGGTAATCACCTCATGGTCATATAATTCGATATTTTTTTCTAAAATGCTTTTAATTAAGTCTCGGTTATAAGGTTGTTTTTTGATGGTATGCGAAAAGAAAAAGTATTTTTTATTCGGAATTAAGTGGGAAATAGGAACTTCCTTAACGCCTAACAAAACATCGCAATCTTGCATGTTTTCACTTACTTCAATACCCTGATTTTGATAGTCGGCATCGCTAAAAATCCGAATATCTGAAGGTTCAACCACAAATTTAAATTGTGGGTATTGTTTTTGCAATTGGCTTATTTTTTCTGGGGAAAACACCACTCTTCTATCGGGTGGATTTTTGCGTTCTTTGATGATTCCAAACTTCATAGGGTAGGAGTTATTAATTTTTATAAAAAACTGATTCAAATATAATTGAATTATCTACTTTTGCAAGTCCATTTTAGGGTAGAGTTTTGAAATCTTATTCAGCTTTATTTTTTGGAATGGGATTTGCGTTAGGGATTGATGCGGCATCCTTTTTGGGCTTTTATAAGTGGCTCAAAAAGATATAGCGGAAAGCCCGTTAAAACGCCTAAAAAAAGATCATTGAAATATTGGGGTCGATTTGGTTTTGACAGCAAGACCAGTTGAATAGTAAGCACGTCGAGCGCTGGGATACAGCTCGTAAATCTCATGTTTCACACTTTTTAAACGGCGAGAATAACTACGCCATGGCTGCGTAACCCGAAGTTTAGTACGGTATGCTTAGCCGCTACAAGGTTAGTGGGCCATGATGTCTCTGGAAAGCCTTGATTTATGGCGTTCCATACAGAGGCACCGATAAAATAAATCTAGAAAAAGTAGAGCCTTGATGCTTTTTTGAAATAGATTGAGGATAAGTTTTGAGTAGGTGGTTTTTAGCCAGCTTAAAATCGAAAATTCAAGTAAAAACTAAGCGTGTAGAAAGCTGTTGAATTGCTTGTTTGGACGGGAGTTCGAGTCTCCCCGACTCCACTTATTTTAGGCCCTAAATAATTAGTTGTTTAGGGTTTTTGTTTTTATTGAAATTAGAAGTGATGTGTTTTCATGTTTCGCAGGTACAAAAAGTTGATCAAATTGAAGCGGCTTATGGCGTAAGTTCAAGTGCTTCAAGTGAACGTGAATTATTCAATCAGCCACGTTACCACATGAATGGATTTTCTCACGAGCAGCTACTGATTATACCACAGCAAAAAAACAGTGTCTTAACTAAAGCTACATGGGGCATTGCTCCAGAAAGTAAGAGAGTGAGTGAACTGAAAGCCTACTATAAAGAAGCGGTGAAATTTGGTGGAGGCCTAAATGCTAGATCTGAGAAAGTTTTTTCACATTTTTTGTACCGAAAAAGTATTATGCAAAAGCGATGCATTATTCCTGTATCTGCTTTTTTTGAACCTCATGAGTATCAAAAAAAGAAATATCCCTTTGTCTTTCAATCTCAAAATGAGAAATTTTTATCCTTAGCTGGAATTTATACCCAAGTTGAAAACTTGATTACTTTTACAATTTTAACACAGAAGGCATCTTCATTGTTTGAAAAAGTACATAACCAAAAGAAAAGGCAACCTGTTATTTTAAGTCAAGATTTAGTTAGCAAGTGGTTAAGCGATGCTTTGACAATATCGGAAATTGAATTGATTTTAAAAAGTCATTTTGGAGAAGAAAATCTAAGTTATTTTCCTGTAAGTAGAGATGTTTTTAAACCACAAATAAATTCTAACCAAGAATATATACTAAAAATGGAAAATTACCCTGAACTTAATTGGTTTAAATAACAAGTACTTTATCCATTATATAGGTTTTTTTATACTTTTATTTATTTTAAAAAAACCATCGATGAAAAACAGTCTATTAGCTTTATTTCTGTGTTTGCTGTTCAATGCTCATTGTAAAGGACAAAGCCTTTTTCTAGAAAAAGAGGAGTATGGTTTTGCAGTAGGTGGTGGATTATTTAGAAATCAAGAAATTTCAGGCTTATCTTTAGATGGTGGGTATTCTATAAATGGTGTTTTTGATATAGGAGTTTCTATAGGTTATTTTCGTTATAATGAATTATTTACTCCAAATGATGCATTAACAGCAACATTTGCATCCCTCTATATTTCTTATTTTATGCTTAAGCAAGGCGAAAACATTCCAATTTCATTAGCTTTCAATGCATCTTACGAACGCCAAATGTATTCCAGTAGGTCTTTTGATAGATATAATGTAGAAGTAATTGGAAATTTTTTTTCAATTGGGGCTTCAGTATATAAATCTTTTATTATAAAAGATCACCTTCAATTACTGCCAAGTTTTAGCATAGGGTATACAAGGGGGGGAATTGACTTTAAAGGTGTAAAAGTTGTTAATGAATATACAGAAGAAGAAATTTTAGCTACTATTGCTTTTTCTCTGGTTATTAAACAAGACTCGATAAATCAAATAGTGATTACTCCAACGGTTTCCGTTGGCCAAGATTTTACTACTTATGGAATATTTTGTACTTTTATTTTTCCAGAGAATTACTAATCAATTGAATTATGCTTTAAAATAAGTCATCAGTATGATGTTTTATTAATTAAATCAACTTAGAAGCTAAATTACGTTGAATGTCGTTTTTTAAAAAGCGATTACAAAAATTACAACAAGTTCATTTAAAATTTACTTCTTAATTCTCGAAAAGATTTAGAAATGGCTTCTTCAATTGAACGTCTTAAGTTTTCATAATTTTCTCCTTTTTTCCAATGGCCTTTAATAGTAGACGGATTTTCTAAATCTTGTTGTTGCAACAAAGAGTTATCATTTAAGTCAATAATTTCAGTAGAAATTTCTACATAAGCCTGTTTTTCTACTTCAATTACTCCAAAATAACTTACTAAGACCCCGTGTCTTGCATTTACTATTAATATTTCATCAACATCATGTTTAGCCATTAGCCCTCTATAATCAAATTTGGAATTTATATAAAAAGGTTTCAAGCTTTAATCGATTATTTTTTTATTAGTCGTTTTACTATTGATTGATTTGATGTATTTAAGTGAAGAAGATAAACACCACTTGGTAAGTTACTAACATTTATATTTTGTGGAGCATTTTTGTAATTCTCAACACTAATTAATTTACCGTCTACAGCATAAATTTTAATCTGTAGTTTTTCATTTTTTTGATTTCTATTCCATTCAAAATTCAAGTTTCCAGAAGTAGGATTAGGATATAATTTAAAACTACTTAAAAATTCATTGTCTATATTGAAGCTTTGACATTCTTCGCCCCAATTTGGTAAAAAGCTTGTTTGTATAGCACTTCCAGACGAAAAATCTTCTGGCTCCACTGTAATATTTTCTACGCACCAAGTTGAGATATCCTGATTAAAATTTGTTGCATCCATAAACATTCCATTCATTTGCGTCACATTACTAACATCCCAGCTACCCAAAGGCTGGTTAAAGTTTGAAGAAGAAAAAAACATTCCTGACATCGATGTAACATTGCTTACATCCCACATGCTAATATCTTGATTGAAAGATTCATTTCCGTTAAATAAAATAGCCATATTATCAACACTACTTGTATCCCATTGGTCCAAGGGTTGATTAAATGAGGTAAGAGCAAACATTGCATTAATATCAGTAACATTACTTATATTCCAACTATTTATTGGGCGATCGTAGTCTGATGCTGCCAGCATCTGAGCCATATTTATGACGTTACTAACGTCCCAATTATCAATCGGTTGATTGAAAGATGTAGCAAAAATAAACATGAATGACATGTCGATAACACTGCTTACATCCCAACTTCCAATTGGTTGATTAAATGATGTAGCCGTACTAAACATCCTACTCATAGTTGTTACATTGCTCACATCCCAATTACTAATATTTTGATTAAAAGAGGAAGCTTGTGAAAACATGAAACTCATATCTGTTACATTACTAACGTCCCAATAAGAGAGTGGCAAATTAAAATCTTGTTGACTTTCAAATAAGTTTGACATATTTGTTATACTACTTGTACAGGTTAATGATATATCTTGTGAATCGTCATTTTCGAAATTATCAATTAAATTTCTTAACTCTTGTTCAGTTCGTTTAGTAAATGTTCTCATTATTCCATCTACTTCAAATGTAGCAGTTTCTCCAAAATCAGCATCTTCACAATAACATATTTGTGTTATATTATCAAAAACAAAGTTACCTTCTATCATAAAAGTACCACAATCAGAATCCCAATTAGGAAAAAAATCATCATCTAAAAGACTATCAGTTGCAAAATTATCTGGTTCTTCATTGATAAATGGAAGACACCAATCAGAAAGATCTTGGTTGAAGCTAGTGTTGAGAAAAAACATCATATCCATGCTAGTTACATTCGATGTATCCCAATTGCTAATATCTTGATTAAAGCCGCAATTACCTAGAAACATTCCATTCATTATAGTAACATTACTAGTGTCCCAATTTGAAATATCTTGATTAAACGATGAGGCATTTGCAAACATTCCATTTAAGTTAGTAGCATTGCTAATGTCCCAATTTCCAATATCTTGGTTAAAGGATGTTGCATCAGAAAAAACACCACCTAAGTTATCAGTACCAGTTACATCCCAATTACTTATGTCTTGGTTAAATTCAAAAGCTCCAAAAAATATACCATTCATTACACTAACATTGCTAACGTCCCAACTACCAATATCTTGGTTAAAACTTGTAAAAGAAAACAACTCGTGCATTATTTCTATTCCACTAGTACATGTTAAAGCTATTTCAGGGTTGTCAAGATTACTCTGAACAAGACTTTCTAGCTCTTGTTGAGTACGCTTGGTAAAAACTTTTGCCTCACCATTAATAATTAGTTCACCTGAATCTCCAAAATCAGCATCAGGGCACATACAGGTAACTCCATTCTCATGTAAATAGAAGTCAGGATTTTCTTGAGAGTGAGATGAAATGCTACATATTAAGGTTAACATCAAATAAAAAAGTAAATTGAAATTTTTCATAATAAATTTTTTAAAGTTTAAATTTTTTTTTCTAAAAGTTACAATCAAGAACAATTGTTTGCAAAATTACTGTTTTTAGTTATGTAATTAAATATGATTTTTTATTAATTAAATCAACTTAGAAGATAAAATACGTTGAATGTCGTTTTTAAAAGCTATTACAAAAATTACAACTAGTTCATTTAAAATTTACTTCTTAATTCCCGAAAAGATTTAGAAATGGCTTCTTCAATTGAACGTCTTAAGTTTTCATAATTTTCTCCTTTTTTCCAATGGCCTTTAATAGTTGACGGATTTTCTAAATCTTGTTGTTGCAACAAAGAGTTATCATTTAAGTCAATAATTTCAGTAGAAATTTCTACATAAGCCTGTTTTTCTACTTCAATTACTCCAAAATAACTAACCAAAACCCCGTGTCTTGCATTTACTATTTATATTTCATCAACATCATGTTTAGCCATTAGCCTCTATAATCAAATTTGGAATACTTTTTATCAGAATTTAGTTTTTCAAATTTTTCAAGATTAGATAAATCTTCTTCAACAAAAACATGATTTTTATTTTTTTTCTGTTAGGATATTTGATATTTCAGTTTTTAATTTTTGTTCAAACTCAAGTCTAGTTTCAACACTTTTAAGTGGTTTTTCAAATTTGTTTTCTGGTGTTAAGGCCATGTCTAATAGTTCTTGAGCTCCAGCTTTATACATTCCTATTGGCTCTACCTCTAAAACAATCCCAACTTTTTTTGAATTGTAAAAATCTTGATTCATTGGTATTGTAGAAACACAACTGTAAAAAATGATTAGTAAAAAAATGCGATAAACAATGTAAATTTGGTCTCTTTCATTGGAAAATTTTAAAGAAAAGATTTAATAAGCTTATTGGTTTGTATCAATTGAATTTTAAATTTAGTGAAAATATCGGATTTTGGAAGTAATCACATTGATATTTGACCTTGTAAGAATTATTAATTAAATTTAACTGATAATTAATTGATCAAAATGGCAAAGGTATTTAGGAAAAGACGAAGTAATTCAATTTTAGATAAAAAGTTCAAGAGGTATTTCATATACGCCGTAGGGGAAATTATCCTTGTGGTAATTGGTATTCTCATAGCTCTTGGAATTAATAATTGGAATGAAGAAATTAATAATAGGCAACAAGAAGTAAAAATTTTAGATCAACTACTCATAGAATACACAACAAATTTAGAAGAAATAGATAACAAAATTAGCATGCGAAATATGATTGTTGAATCTGTTGAGAAACTATTTCATTACGCAGATGAAGGCTTTTCAGATATTTCAATTGATACAGTAGGTTTATGTATCCATCGTACTACTTATGACCCTACTTTTGATCCTGCTGATGGTGTCACCAATGAATTATTGAATTCAGGGAAATTTTATCTTTTAGAAAATGAAGAGTTAAAAAATAAGCTCACTTCATGGTTCAGGGTGGTAAGCGAATTAAACGAACAGGAAGAACTCACTGCTAAGTTTGTTTATGAAAGATACTTGCCATACATTTTAGAGAATTTTGATTACCGTTCTATAAAAAAAACCAAAACAGTAGTCGATAATCAAATGAATAAATTATATTCTGATGGAGAAGTACGAAAACTTAATATTAGACGAGATATAAATCGTGAAACAGTAGAAGAAATCCTAGCCGACAAAGGAGTACAAAGTTACTTGATTTTGGTAGGTGGCTTGAACCAAGCTGGTAATTTAAAGTCCATTGATACCCGAAATCGGATTTTAGAAATTTTAGAAAATATAAAATCGGAACTAGAATTGAAGAAATAAAAAAATATAAATGATGAAAGAAAAAGTATTTAACAGCAAGTCAGATATAGAAGTTACAGGAATAAGGAATGCTTTAGCCGAAGCTGGAATTGAAAGTTTCGCCGTTGATAAAAAAGATAGCTCTTATGCAGGTGCTTTTGGTGATATTCAAATTTTTGTTGAAAAAGAAAATAAGGAAAAAGCACAAGCAATTATAGAAGCGTATTTCGAAGATTAGAATTTTGATTTTTCTTGTTAACTACCATTGACGTTTTTTTGTAAATAAATGGTTATCAGAGTTTTGTTTATATATGAGTCCTTCACTTCATCAGGATAAACTCCGTCGAAGAAGTGGGCGGTTCTTAATGGAGTTTAACCTGAGCTAGGTCGAAAGACTCGAACTTGAAACAAGATTGAAAAACGTCACAACTAATTGAATAAAATTTGCAGAATTTTCTTGTTAACTTGATTAGGCTTAATGATTAAACTTTAGCTCAATTTGATTGATTTTGGCTAATAGCTGCTTAAAAACTAGTTTTAACAGAAGCATTGAAAAGTCAGATTTTTAAAAAGCTCTCAGAATCCTCTTTTTTAACAATTAAAAACTCAAGGAGGTGAGGATAATTAGTTTTACTATATATTTGAAGCTAAAGTTTTACAATTAAGATTAAAAGATGCATTATGAAAAACAATTACATAGTATTAATAGTAGTGTTTTCAAGCCTACTATTAGGTTGTTCTATTGGTAGTAGTTTTATGACTCAAGAACTGATTGATGAAAATGGAGTAAAGACTTATTCACATAGCAAAGCAGAAGTATGGGATGCCGTAAAAGGTGCTTTAGCTACAGAGGGTTATGAAATTGCTTATGAAAATAAAGAAAAAGGTAAGATAAATACGAAGCAAAAATTGGTTAGTCAAAGAGCAATTATGGGAGATTATTCAGCTCAATACGTATCCTACTATAGACAATACTTAGTAAAAATTGAAATGATTTCTACAGAACAAACTAAAGTTACCTTAGAGCCTAAAGTTTTTCAAGGGAGTAATGATATTTCAGACAAACAAGTATGGGATATTGAAAGTGAAAAGGGAGAGCTTCAACTTTGGAAAAAAATGTTTAATCAAATTGAGGAAATGTTGTAGATTTTATTAATTTTTGAATAAATGAATCCGTTTCTCATTAACTGTCGATATGTTCTACTTGATAGATTAAAGTGCATAAATGTAAAAGTAATTTATTTTTTAACTTAGATGAAATTACATTTGAATTAAAAGTATACAAGATCTGTAAAACCTTCAAAATAAATCTAAGCAACAACCTATCCTCAAATAATTAGAGACTAATGTGAAAGGTGAAAAATGTTTTTGCTGAGAAAGCATGCCAACATCTAATCTTGAAAGTCCGTAAAAATACTTCAACTTCTACTTACATATCTGATGCTTTTTTTATTTTTACCATTCAAGCTTTTTGATTCATGAAAATACTTCAGATAAAATTTAAAAACATCAATTCCTTAAAAGGTGAACACCTAATTGATTTTGAAAGTGAACCGCTAAAATCCAACGCTTTATTTGCGATTACTGGCCCCACGGGAAGCGGTAAAAGTACATTGTTAGATGTGATTTGTTTGGCGCTTTTTAATCGCGTGCCCAGAATGGGGAAATTGAGTAAAGGTGAAATTGCTCGAAGCGGCTCCGTACTTACTCGGCATCAAAAACAGGCTTTTGCGCAGGTCACTTACCAATGTAAATCGGGTAAATTTATTTCGCATTGGGATATTCAGTACAACCGAAATAATAATCTGAACGATTATGAAATGCAGTTGAAAAACCTAATGACCAATGAAGAAATGGACTTAAAGAAATCCGAAGTTCCTCCTAAAAATGAAGAATTAATTGGATTGACATATGAACAATTCATCAAGTCCATTTTATTGGCGCAAGGCGAATTTTCAAAGTTTCTGAAAGCTTCTGATAACGATAGAAAACAAATTTTGGAACAAATTACAGGAACTGAAATCTATCGAAAAATAGGCATGCTGGCTTACGAAAAAGCGAAGTTAGTCAACTCGAAAATCGACTTAGACCTTCAGCGAATTTCTGACCTTCAAGAAAAATTAAAGCAAGAAGATGAAGTTAGCGAACTAAAATTTCAGCTTTCTGAAGCTAATGCAAGAAAAAAAGAAAAATCGGATGTTCTTGCTCAACTGAAATCGCAAATTGATTTTGAAGAAAAACGAAAGAAGTTAGTTTCAAAAATCGAAAGCCACCAAAAAGAAAAATCTAAGTTGTTTCAACTGCAAACCGATTTTAAAGAAAAACATTCTACCAAGTTAGAAAAACATCAAAAAACACAGGCTTTTGCAGAAGATTTACAGGCTTGGGAACAGCAAAAAAAACAACTAATTGATGTAGAGAAAAACAAGGCATCTATTCAGCTTCAGTTGAAAAATCTTAAGAAGCAAGAGCTTGAATATCTTGAGAAGGTTACTAAGTTAATTCAGCATCCTGTTGAAGCTAATTTGGTAGTTCAAAGTTTAGAAGATTTCAGAAAAAAAGTTGTTGCTATTGACCTTGAGCTGAATGACGCCAGAAAGACTTTTGATATTCAACAAAAGCCTGTGAAGGAAAAATTGCAGGATTTAGGTGTTAAAAATAACTTGAAAAACATTGATGAAACGCTTCATCGATTAAAAGAGCACCAGCAAAAATGGCAAAGCGATTTACAAAAAGCCTCTGATTTTCTTAAGCAACATCATTCAATTATTGAAAATCTAAAAGAGGTAACTTCAGCAATTAATCAAAAAATTGAATTTTCTTTAGAAGCTAAACAGTTAGAGCAACGTAAAATTCAGCTGGATAAAAAGAAATCTGAAGTCGGTAGTGCGTTAGAAAACCTGAAAAAATCATTTGAAGTCAATCAGCAAGAATTGCGTTTACAAGAAAAGGAATTGATTACCGCTAAAACAAAGTTGGAAAATCTTCAGTTAAAATGGAACAACCAACAATTGATTCAGCATTTTGAAGACCACCGAAAAAAGCTTCAGAAGGGAGAAGAATGTCCTTTATGTGGTTCCGTAGAGCATCCTTTTATTCAAGAACCAGTGGTGTTTGAATCTGATTTAGAAATTAAAATCAATCAGCAGAAAAAAGCTCTTCAGCAGTTAGAAAAGGAAGTTCAGAAATTGCAAAATTCAGTAGCTTCTCAAAACAAAGATATAGACAATAAAGAAAAGCAAATTAAGGATTTAGAAGCAGAATTAGCTTCGATAAGGCATCAGTGGAAACTAGATTTTAATCAGCTTCAGCAGGAAAAAAAACAGCATACTTGGGAAGAATTTGTTGAGGTTTTGAAGGAAATTCAACTTCAGTTTAAAGAAAAAGAAGAGGTAGAAAAAAAATTAGCACAACTAAGTAATTTATTTTCTGAATTAAACGACCTTAAAAGTTTATTACAGAAAGGGCAGGAGCTTCGGAAGAAATTAGACGCTATTTATCAAGGTAAAGATGTAGAAAAAGAAGTGAGCGAGTTGAAGTCGGTTTGGGAGAAAAATCAGCAACAACAATTTACCAAAAAGGAGGATTTAGCTAAGCTTGATGAACAATTAAAAGACTTAAAATCAGCTTTTGATAAACTTGAAAGCAACTTACTAAACTCAGCTCAAAGTGCTGGGTTTTCAAGTATAGAAGAAAGTGTTTCGGCACGGATGAAAGAACGAGATTTTCAGGAATTATTGAATCAAAAAAATAAGTTGGATAGTCAATTGAAAGTGGCTCACCAAAACCTGAAAAATGCACAAGATCAATTGGAGGAAATGAAGCAAGATTTTGGTGAGCAGGATTTGACAGACTTGCTTGCTAAAAAAGAAGAAAATACATTGGCTTTAGAAGCGCTTGATAAGCAAATTATTGAATTTTCTAATCAGTTACTCACTCAGAATCAACTTTTGAAGGAAATAGAAAGCCTTCAAAAAAGGGTAGAGGAGGAGAAACAAAAAAGTGAAAAGTGGTTGCTTTTAAACGAAATTATTGGTGATGCCCGTGGAGCGAAATTCAATAATTTTGCGCAGGATTTAACTTTGATGCATTTGCTTGGTATGGCCAATCACCGACTAACTAAACTGAATGATCGTTACCAAATGGATCGCCCTCAAAAAGGCGAAGGCGAAGATTTGGTGGCCATTGATTTACACATGGGAAGTGAACGGAGGTCGGTAAAAACCCTTTCTGGTGGAGAAACTTTTATGCTGAGTTTAGCCTTAGCATTGGCGCTCTCTGATTTAGCTTCACAAAATGTAAAAATTGATTCTTTATTTATTGACGAAGGCTTTGGAACCCTAGACCCTGAAACCTTAGACCAGACCTTAGATACCTTAGAGCGTTTGCAAGCCGAGAGCAATAAAACCATTGGAATTATTAGTCATGTAGATGCTTTAAAAGAACGCATTCAAACCCAAATTCAATTAACTAAAAACGGTCAAGGTTATTCCAGCTTAAAGGTTGTGAATTGATTTTTTAAATTTTTTTGCATTGGTGATTATTCGACTCCTACGGAGTCGTTAATTCTTTGGTTGTTATCTATCTATAAACATTTGACCCCGCTGGGGTCGTTTTGAATTGAATAATAGAATTATTCATTGAAACATTGAATGGTAAAAATATTTGGCTAAAGCCAACAACATATTCATCATTTTTATTCCCCCATTTAAAAATGGAGGCTATTGAATTTTCTACATAAATTTTTTGGTTGTGTTTGACTCCTACGGAGTCGCATGTTTCAACCGTGAAAATTGATAAAAAATCTAATCCACATTAATAATTTCAATGGAATTTCTATGTAGAACAATATTTCCTTGCTTCTCTAAGGTTTTTAATAAACGCGAAACAACTACCCGAGAGGTATGTAAATCTAATGCAATTTCTTGATGGGTCGCTTTAATTTCATTGGTGTCGGTAAGTTCTTTTTTCTCTCTTAGGTAATCCAATAAGCGCTCATCCATTTTCTTAAAAGCAATATTATCAATGGTTTCAAGCAATTCTGTTAATCGTGTATGATAGCTTTCAAAAACAAAACTTCGCCAAGTGCGATATTTTGCAATCCATTCCTCCATTTTTCGTACAGGTACCATAATAAGTTTAGTATCCTGTTCGGCTACGGCTCTAATTTCACTTTTTTTATCCCCTAAACAACAATTAAGTGTCATAGAGCAAGTTTCGCCTCGTTCTAAGTAATACAATAACAATTCAAAACCATCCTCGTCCTCACGCATTATTTTCACAGCTCCGTTGACCAATAATGGCATTGATTTAATGTATTGACCAACATCCATCATCATCATCCCTTTAGGTACTTCCCTCAATGTTCCAACCTGATTTATTTCTTCAATTAATTCTTTTTCAAATAAATGGCCGTAGTAAAGGTTTAACTCGTCTATCATAGTATTGTAAAAATCTTGTTTATGAAATAATCCCATTTATCAATTGAAATTACCGTAATAAACGCCCTTTTTCCTTTTCTGTTTCATCATAAGAAGAAATCATAGCTAAGGCTATACTTGATTTTTCTAATTCAAATAAGGAAAAAAATCATTCCCAAAGCGGTCGTGACAGGCTGTTTTCATTTCCAGTAATTTCATTTAATGAGTGGCATAAAAATACTTCAATTTTTGAAAACCCTATAATCTTTTGCAGAGTTTTTAACCAATATCTTTTTGCTTTTGTATTTTTGAATTGAAATTCAAATAAATGCTGATTTTGGAAACAGACCAACATTTCAAAATTTATAAACCTTACGGATTTTTAAGTCAGTTTGTGAATAATGAACAGCGGCGAAAAAAGAGCAAAAAGTTATTGGGCGAATTATTTAATTTTCCTGAAGGAAGCATGGCCGCTGGAAGATTAGATTTTGATTCTGAAGGTTTGTTGATGGTAACTACCTGTGGAAAATTCAGTTACCAAATAACTTCAACGGGGATTGAAAAAGAGTATTATGTGCAAGTAGATGGAGAAATTACAAATGAAGCTATAGAGAAATTAAAAAAAGGAGTCGAAATTTCCATTAATGGTGAAAAATATTCTACTTTAGCTTGCCAGGTGCAAACATTAGATGTGCCTCCAAAATTACCTGAAAGAGCAAAGAAAATTCGCGATGAACGCCATGGACCAACCTCTTGGATTTCTATTACTTTAACCGAAGGAAAATTTAGACAAGTAAAAAAAATGACCGCGGTAGTGGGTTTTCCAACCTTGCGATTAGTACGCTATCGAGTAGGGAATTTGACCATTGGTCAGATGAAATCGGGTGAAGTAGAACCCATTAATAAAAACGAATTATGACAAAAGAACAGGAACAAATCATCAAAAAATTTGATTTAGAAGCTCATCCAGAAGGAGGTTATTTTAAAGAAGTTTATAGGTCTGATTTGGTTTTACCCAATTCGGTTTTATCATCGCATTTTGAAGGAACTAGAAATGTAGCTACATCTATTTATTTTATGCTAACTTCGGAAGCCTTTTCAGCTTTTCATCGTGTTCAACAAGATGAAACTTGGCATTTTTACAAAGGAAGTAGAATTACACTTCATATGATTGATGCTGCGGGAAACTATACTCAAGTTTTTATTGGAAACGATTTTGAAAAGGGGGAAGTCCCACAATTTACTGTGCCTAAAAATGTATGGTTTGCTGCAGAAGTGGAAACTCCAAATTCATATGCATTGGTGGGTTGTACAGTATCCCCAGGATTTGATTTTAGGGATTTTGAAATGGCTGATAAAGAGGATTTGTCAAAAGCATTTCCACAGCATCAAGCTGTAATTAGTAGATTAACAAGAGGTTAGTTTATTTTTTTTCAATTTTAAAAGCTTCCAAAACTCTGGCAATGGAATCACAATTTTCAAAAACCATTCCCAGTGCTTGTTCATTATATTTACCTTCAATGTGATAGGTTTTGCAAGAATCTAATTGCGTGTTACTTTTTTTGAAATCAACTTTTCCGTTGACTAATAGTTTACTAATAGCACTGGTATCAATTTTTTGGCTTTCAAAAAACGCCCAAGCTTCATTGGTGATAATACTTTCTTTGATTCGGATATTTTTTTTAACTCGTGCATTGGGACCATAATCACATGAAGTCCTTTTACCAGAAAGAAAGAAAAACAAAAAAACCAAACCAATTGCAAACCCAGAAAGGTAATAACCCAAGCGCTTAACAAATTTCATCCATTTATATTTTGTACAAAAATAAGCTTTAGCGATTGTTTTCTTTTCTAAAAGCTTGAATTTTTTAAAATATGGTGTCAAGTATAGATTTTTTCATTAATTTTCTGGTATTAAGCTATATTAAGTTTTTATTATTCAAAGAGTTCTTTTATTCATCTCATTTAAATGAGTTAACATTAAAATTGTTGAGTTATACACTTAACGTCTGTTTTATTTGATTTAGATATGTGGGTTTACTTTCTACCATTTTACATATTGTTCTATGAAATATGTTTGTTTTAGATTGGGAACGATTAAT
>PXFS01000062.1 GCA_003564185.1 Flavobacteriaceae bacterium | reverse complement strand
TCTGATTGGGATGATTATATGGCGAAGATTGATACCACTTACCAAAAAGATGATTATTTAATGAATTTCTTGACCAACCATGATGAAAATTCATGGAATGGGACCATTGACGAAAGAATGGGAGATGCTAAATGGGCTATGCTTGGATTGGTTTATACCTTACCAGGAATGCCTTTAATTTATAGTGGCCAGGAATATGATATGGACCACCGATTAAAGTTTTTTGAAAAAGATGAAATTCCGAAAGAAAAAGGAGAAATGTGGCCGATGTTAGAAAAGTTAGGGGCCTTGAAAAACACCAATAAAGCTTTGCATGGAGCAAAAGAAAGTGCCGATTACGAACGACTTACTACTTCTGATGACGAGCATATATTAGCGTATAAACGTGAAAAAGACGGTGATGTAGTGGTGTTTATTGCTAATTTTACCGATGAGGAAAGAAGCTTTAGCCTTGATTTTGAAGGAGAATTCACAGATTTTGAAACGGGTGAAGAAGATTTTATACATCCAGAAGAAGAAATGACTTACCCAGCTTGGGGATATCAGATTTTAATAAAATAATTAATTCGGTTTGAATAGCTTAAAAACCACTTTCATTTTTTGGAGGTGGTTTTTTCTATAATTCTTCAGCTGATTTTAAAACTACACATGCATTAACATCCCCAAAACCAAAACTAGCTTTCATTAAATATTGAATTTTTTGATTTACAGGATTTAGGGGAACACTTGCTCTACCAATCAAATTTGCAATTTCAGGATGCAGGTCATCACAATTCCGATTCCCAAAGACTACATTTTCTTTCAGTTGAAGAATTGAGGCAACAAGTTCCATGCTTCCAGCAGCGGCTAGCCCATGTCCAAAATGTGATTTAAACGAATTGATGAAAGGAAATTTTTTAGGTTGCCCTAAAGCTTGGTACCAATTTTTGATTTCAGAAGCATCCATCGAGGTAGCTGTTAGATGGCCATTAATGCAATCAACTTCAGAAGATTGAATACCAGCATTTTGAAGTGATTTCTGTATGCAAGAAATTACTGCTTGATGGTTTGGTGCGGTCATACTACCACCATTTCTTTGCGCACCAGAATTGATGTTTCCTCCTTTAATTTCAGCTAAAATGTTAGCATTTCTTTGCTTTGCAGAATCTAGTGATTCTACCACATAAGCACCTGCGCCACTACTAGGCACAAATCCTGAAGCAGTAGCGCTCATAGGTCGTGATGCTGCCTCGGGTTCATCATTATATTGATTTGGTAATATACGAAGTGCGTCAAAGCCTCCCCAAACATAGGGACCAGAATCACTACAACTACCTGCAAGAATTCGTTTGGCTTGTCCATTTTTGATTCGCTCGTAGGCCATTAAAAGCGATTCTGTACCTGTTGTACAAGCAGATGAATTTGTGGAAACTTGATTACCACAGCCTAATTTTCCCCCTAAATAAGCTGAAATTCCACTTGCCATGGTTTGTAAAACGCTTGTACTTCCTAGCCGTCTTACCTGTTTAGCATCAATATAATCAAAAGCTTCTTTAAGTTTATCCACGCCAAGTATACCGGTTCCAAATAAAATTCCAGCATCTTCATCATAACGTTCTGAGTTGATTTCAAGTCCTGCATCTTTCCAAGCTTCTAAACCTGCTATTACCCCGTAAATTAATCCATTAGCCTTAAGGCCTCTTTGTTCAAGTGCAGAAAAATTAAGGTTCAATAATTCTTGTGATATTTTTGGTTTACCGGCTAGTTGACAAGAGAACCCTAAGTCTTTCAAGTTTTGTTGATGTTCGATGCCATTTTTTTGTTTGCTTAATGCATTTTTAAAATTAGTGACACCAATAGCTGTAGGGGCTACAATGCCTAATCCAGTAATCACAACCCTATTCATTTGATTTGTAATTTGTGTTAAACATACCAGCTAATTTACCTGTAGCTAAAATTTGATCCGCAGCATTACGTATTTTAAAACTGACTTTTAATTTTTGAAATCGAAAGTAGATTTTTTGCGCCTCTACAAAAATTTCTTCTCCTTGTAAAGCAGGTTGAAGAAAGTCGATTTCAGATGAAGTAAAGGCTATTTTTGGTTTTCCACTTTGATTTTCGTTAAGTTTATTTCGAAGAAGATAAATACCAAAAGCCACCAATCCAATCTGCGCAGCAGATTCTATTAAAAAAACACCTGGAGTAATTGGATTACCAGGAAAATGATCTTTATAAAATGAAGCATCTAGTGAGAATTTATAACTTCCCTTGATTAGCTCATCATTCACATCTTGTATTTTGTCAACCAACAAAAAATCTTTTCCATAAGGCATTTTGGCCAGTATATCCATAGTTTAAAATCAATAAGTAAATGTAAATTATAATTTGGTAGAAAGTGTTAATAGCATAGCAAAAATTATCTTTTATTTTTTTGATTTCTGTTTTTCTAAATAAGCTTCATACTATCAAATTCTTTGTAAATTCGCAAGAATTAAAAAATGTATATGGCATCAATTATTCGGAGTTTGTTTTTTTTGTTGTTTGTTCCTTTACTCTTATTCAGTTGTTCTTTATTTACAAAGTCTACTGAACAGCTCAACAACGAAGCCGATTTTTTCATCAGTCGTGGAAAAGTTGATCAAGCTATTCCGTTAGTTAAAAAATCGGCTAAACGTGGTAATGCAGAAGCGCAATATAATTTAGGTTATTGTTATGAAAAAGGGGTAGGGGTTAAAGTAAATCAAGACCAAGCTATAAGATGGTATCAAAAATCTGCCGATCAACAGTATATGGATGCAGAGTATGCAATGATGAGTGCATATGCAGAAGGAAAGGGAGTAGAAAAAAATAATGAGAAAGCTTTTGAATATGCCCTAAAATGTGCTGAAAAAAAAGATCCTACCTGTATTTTTAATGTGGTAGGTTCTTATCAAGATGGAAGAGGGGTGGAAAAGGATACAGATAAAATGCTAGAGTGGGCTTTTAAATTAGCAAAACTTCCTTCTCCAAAAAACAAGTACCAAAGCGGGAAGATAACTTCTAGTAGACTACAAATAGCTGAATTATATGCAAAAGGCGAGTTGATAGATCAAGATTTTTATCAAGCTTATCTTTGGTATTTGATCTATAATGAAAACAAAAGTGATTTGGCATTTTTACAGCAAGAAAAGGTTATTTCTAGAATTAAAGAGATAGAAGAAAAGTTAACTGAAAAGGAATTAAATTCTGCTCCTTCTGATGCTGAAAAGCTTATTCATCGTCCACTTAACAATCTTTCCTTGCTTTATCGAGCCGAAGATATGCGTACTCCTTAAAATTGTTAATGTAAGTTTTAATTTCTAGCTAAAGTTTATCTTTGCTGAAAAATTAGGCTTTATAAAAAGCTTCAAATTGGATGAAATACTATGAAAAAGAAGGTCACCCCTTATAAAGATTCTGAACTTCAGAAAAAACAGCAGGTAGAGCAGATGTTTGATAATATATCTGAAAATTACGATGGTTTAAACCGCGTTATTTCTTTGGGAACAGACCAATCATGGAGAAGGAAAGTAATTCAACTAGTACAGGATACAAAGCCGAAACATATACTTGATGTTGCTACTGGTACCGGTGACTTAGCTATTGCAATGGTCAATGATGAAGTAGATCAAATTATTGGTTTAGATATATCTAAAGGAATGCTCTCGGTAGGGGAAAAGAAAATTGCTAAAAAGAATTTGTCAGATAAAATTGAAATGGTTCAAGCCGATTCTGAAAATATGCCTTATCAAGACAATAGCTTTGATGCAATCACTGTTGCCTTCGGGGTAAGAAATTTTGAAAATTTAGAAAAAGGGCTAACTGAGATAAGGAGAGTACTAAAGCCTAATGGAATTTTTGTAGTACTGGAAACTTCAGTTCCCACAAAATTTCCGTTCAAGCAAGGTTATAAATTCTACTCTAATTTTATTTTGCCAACCATTGGGAAGTTGTTTTCTAAAGACAAAGATGCTTACAGCTATTTAAGTGAAAGTGCACAAGAATTTCCCTACGGAGAGGAGTTTAGAAAAATACTAAACAAAGCGGGCTTTTTAAATGCTCAATTTTACCCGCAAACCTTTGGTGTTGCCACCATCTATGTTGCTACTAAATAACACAATTTCTTAAGAAATATAGCGTTAATGTAAGAGAAAAGTACTTTAATTAAATACTTTGTTTATTTTTGCCGACTTATGAAATTACACATGAAAAGAATAGTATTTGCCTTAGGTTTCTTGTTTTTTTATCAAGGTGTTTCTGCGCAGGGATTCTTCAATACAGAGAGAATTACAAATCTTGAAAATTTTGATAAAAAGCGTTGGTCTTGGGGATATTTTTTAGGAATGAATTTTTATGATTTTCAATTTCAGTATGAGTTAGATAGAGATGAAATTGAAACAGACCGAAATATGGGTTTCAATATTGGTTTAATAGGAAACTTAAGATTAAGTGAATATTTTGATTTGCGTTTAGAGCCAGGAATTGTGTTTGCTAATAGAAATGTAAATTTTCCAGGTTTTGAAGAAAGACGTTTTAGGTTCAGGGAAGTAGAAGCTAATTATGTTCATGTACCACTATTATTAAAATTTTCAACTAAACGTCTTAATAATTTTAAACCATTTGTAGTAGGTGGAGTTTCAGTTGCTCACAATTTATCAAGTAACGAAGATAATCCAAGTGATAACTCAGCAGGACAATTTAGAATGAGAGATTGGGCTGGATTTTTAGAAGTTGGTTTTGGTATTGACTTTTATTTGGACTACTTCAAATTTAGTCCTTCCATAAGAGGTGTTTTTGGAATGACTGATGAAATAGTACCAGATAATGACCCTAATTCACCATGGACAAGCAATATCAATACCATGAAGACACGCGGTATTTTCTTAAACTTTACCTTTCAATAAAAAAGCAGGCCTATAAGCCGGATTCTGTATTTCGAGAGTACTCAAAACCCTTATCATTTATCTAGACTTTTTGTTGCCAAAAAGCTCTAACTACCTACCCTCCAAGATTGGTCGCACAAACCTCAAGCCTTGGTTTACATGGTATTTCACCGCATAGAGTTTACCTGATTTCACTACAGCATCACCTGTACATTCTTTCTGTTGCACTTGTCCTTCCTAGCTTTCGCTAAGCGACGGGTATTACCCGCTATGCTGTGCTAAGGTGTCCGGACTTTCCTCTTTCCGCCTACGGCGAACAGCGATAAGGCGGCCTGCTGGGCAAAATTAAGTTTAATAATTGTTATTAGCTATATGAATAAATGTTTATTTCTGGCTTTTAAATAAAACAATCCACTTTAGTTAATAACTACATTAATTCAATCCATATTAAATTAAGAATTTCTTAATCTGTTCTTTGTTAATTAAAACCACTTTACATTTGTTCAAAAAAAAAATTGAGAAACGAAATTATTAAGCAAATTGAATTCCAGAAATCGAAATCTTCCTTTTTATATCTTATTAAAAAGAAAACAGAGTCGTTTACTGAAACTCTTTTTGCAACTCTCTTTGATAAAAGTGTAGATGTAAAGGAATACATGCAAATTCTTGAGTTAGAATTTAAAAGCCTAGCTGATTTGGTTTGCAAACGAGAATTTGACCCCTGTAGAGAGCGTTGGACAGAATATATGAGTAAATTACCTAAAGTCTTAGAAGAGCTTAATCAAGATGCAAATTTTATTTTAGAAAACGATCCAGCAGCAAAATCTATCGATGAAGTTTATCTTGCTTATCCAGGATTTTATGCCATTGCCATATACCGTCTTAGCCATTTATTATTGGAATTTGATTTGCCATTAGTGCCTCGACTTATGACTGAAAGCGCTCATTCTAAAACAGGAACTGACATTAATCCTGCTGCTCAGATAGGCGTTCCATTTTTTATAGATCACGCTACTGGAGTTGTAATTGGAGAAACTACTGTGATTGAAGATTATGTTAAAATTTATCAGGGCGTTACCTTAGGAGCACTTTCTGTTGAAAAAAGTATGAAAGATACCAAGCGGCATCCGACCATAAAAAGCAATGCAACCATTTATGCCAATGCAACTATTTTAGGTGGTGATACTGTAATTGGTAAAAACTCAACAATTGGGGGTAATGTTTGGATAACCAAATCAATTCCAGAAAATTCTATGGTAAGCCACAAATCATCAATTAAAATTCAAGAAAAAAATAAGTAGATGAATGATAGTATTTTAAATTTAGTTGGGAATACACCACTTGTAAAAGCTCAAAAACTAATTAAAAACCCAAAAGTTCAACTTTATTTTAAAATGGAAGGCCATAATCCTGGTGGTAGTGTAAAGGATCGTGCTGCCTATAACATGATTAGTCAAGCACTTGAAAGAGGAGATATAAACAAGGATACGCAATTAATTGAACCCACTAGCGGTAATACAGGCATTGCTTTAGCCATGATAGCTTCTGTTTTTGGTTTGCAAATAGAGTTAGTAATGCCAGAAAATGCAACCAAAGAACGAGTACAAACCATGCGTGCCTATGGTGCCAAAGTCACCTTAACTTCGTCAGATATTGGTATAGAAGGTGCAAGAGACTATGTTGAGAATAAGGTAAAACAGGGCGGCTATTATATGTTTAATCAGTTTGCAAACGAAGATAATTGGAAAGCGCATTACAAAACAACAGGACCAGAGATTTGGAAAGATACAAAAGGTAAAGTTACTCATTTTGTCTCCTCAATGGGAACCACTGGGACCATCATGGGAACTTCAACTTTTTTAAAAGAACAAAACAAAAGTATTCGATTAGTTGGTGTTCAACCCACAGACGAGTCAAGTATTCCTGGTATTAGAAAGTGGCCAGAAGCCTATTTGCCTAAAATTTTTACTCCTTCAAAAGTAGATCAAATTATTGAAGTAAGCGAAAAAGAAGCACGTGCTATGGCGAAACGTTTGGCAAAAGAAGAAGGTATCTTCTCTGGAATGAGTAGCGGAGGAGCTACTGCTGCTGCATTAAAGCTTTGCGAAACACTAGATGAGGGATTGGTAGTGAGTATTATATGTGATCGAGGTGATCGGTATTTATCTTCTGATTTGTTTGATTAAATTTAAAAAAATTAAACACTTGGTTGAGCACTTAAAAAAAACAACAAAAAACGAAGAAAAATACTTTGTCAAATAAATAAAAAGATTAAATTTGCACCCGCAATCAAGTTCTTTAAAATAATGCGAAAGTAGCTCAGGGGTAGAGCATCACCTTGCCAAGGTGAGGGTCGCGGGTTCAAATCCCGTCTTTCGCTCTGAAATGCTTTAAGCAAAAAATATTCGCTCGGATGGTGGAATTGGTAGACACGTTGGACTTAAAATCCAATGACCATTGCGGTCGTGCGGGTTCAAGTCCCGCTCCGAGTACCAAAAGCCTTGTTAATCTATTGATTTTCAAGGCTTTTTTATTTGTCTCAATTGAAGCTATAGTAATCTTAATCCTTATTTTATATGACAAACAATGATGTTTTTAAACGTATTCGTTTTATAGAAAACTTTACTAACGCACAACTTATTTCTATTTTTGATGAAGTAGATTTAGCAGTAGAACTATCATCTATTGAAGCTTGGCAAAGAAAAGAAGATGATCCAGCTTTTAAAGCCTTAAACGATGTTGAATTAGCTTTATTTTTGAATGGATTAATCATTCATAAAAGAGGGAAAAAGCCTGGGAGTAAACCGCCTTTAGAAACAGAACTGGAAAATAATGATATTTTAAAAAAGCTAAAAATAGCTTATCAATTAACCACTACAGATATTTTAAAATTATTTGAATCAATGGGTAAGAAAGTAAGCAAAAATGAATTGAGTGCTTTTTTAAGAAATTCTGATCAACCCCAATACCGAAGGCTACAGGACCAATATTTGCGTAATTTTATGTCGGCTCTACAAAAGCGTTTAAAGGCTTAAAACCAACTATCCTAGCCAACCATCCCTATCTAGACTTCGGTATTGAATAGCTTCGCTAATATGGGTAGTTTGAATTTTTTCACTTTGTTCTAAGTCGGCTATAGTTCTAGCAACTTTTAATATTCGGTCATAGGCTCTAGCAGAAAGATTTAATCTTTCCATGGCTGTTTTAAGCATGGTTTTAGAAGCTTCATCTAAAGCACAAAAAGTTCGTATTTGTTTTACTCCCATTTGCGCATTATAGTGAATTTTATTGTTTTCTTTAAAGCGTTGGGTTTGTATCTTTCTAGCTTTTGTTACCCGTTTTCTAATTTCTACCGATGATTCACCTTTTCGCTCTTCGCTTAATTTATCAAAAGGAACAGGAGTTACTTCAATATGTATATCAATTCGATCTAATAAGGGGCCAGAGATTTTACTTAAATAGCGTTGCATTTCTGCAGGCGAAGAGGTTACAGGAGCATCCGGGTCATTAAAATAACCACCTGGACTTGGATTCATACTTGCCACTAACATAAAACTTGAAGGGTAAGTAACCGTAAACCGTGCACGTGAAATAGTCACTTCACGATCCTCCAAAGGTTGTCTCATCACCTCTAAAACAGTACGCTTAAACTCTGGAAGTTCATCCAAAAATAATACACCATTATGCGATAGTGAGATTTCGCCCGGTTGAGGGTAAGTACCACCACCTACCAAAGCCACATCAGAAATGGTATGGTGTGGACTTCTAAAAGGACGCTCAGACATTAAGCCAACATTTTCTTTTACTTTTCCAACTACCGAATGAATTTTAGTAGTTTCTAAAGCTTCGTCTAGAGACATTGGGGGTAAAATGCTAGGTAAGCGTTTAGCTAGCATGGTTTTACCTGACCCTGGTGGGCCTATCATAATAATATTATGTCCTCCAGCAGCAGCAATTTCCATGCATCGCTTAATGGATTCTTGTCCTTTAACATCTGCAAAATCAAACTCTGGGTGAGCTAGGTTTTCGTAAAAAAGCTCATTTAAATCAACTGTGGTTTTTTCTAGTTCAATGCCTTTATTAAAAAAATCGACTACTTCAGCAATATTCTCAACACCATGAACATCTAAACCATCAACTATAGCAGCCTCTTTTGCATTTTGTTTGGGTAGAATAAACCCCTTAAAACCTTCTTCTTTGGCTTTAATGGCAATTGGTAAAGCACCTTTTATAGGTTGCAAACCTCCATCAAGAGATAATTCGCCCATGATGATATACTGGTTTAACTTTTCGGTTTCTAATTGACTTGATGCGCCCATAATACCTAAAGCAATACTCAAGTCGTAAGCAGATCCTTCCTTGCGTAAATCGGCTGGAGCCATGTTTACCGTAATCCGTTTTCCTGGAAATTCAAAATTATTGTTTTTTAAAGCCGCCTTAATTCTAAAACTACTTTCTCGAATTGCATTATCGGGTAAACCAACTAAATGATATCCAATTCCTCTAACGGTATTTACTTCTATAGTAATGGATTGAGCTTCCACACCAAAAACAGCACTGCCATATAATTTAACTAACATAGATGAAGATTTAAGTTATTGATGTAAAATTAGATAAAAAACAATAAAATTCAAAAACATATTTAGATAGAAAAAAAGTAGAAAAAATTAATAAGACATTGAGCATCTAAATTTTGTATTTTTCATTAACAATAATTATTCGGCTAATATTCATATTCTTAGGTGAATAATGGTATTGCTAAAAACAATTTATGGATTGAATTTGTAAACTTATTTCACACACAAATAACCATCACATAACATTGACTTAACATTAAAAAATGTTCAATTCCTACATTTGTACTGTTTAAAAGTTACAACTGTAAATAATTAATAATGAGCTTAAAAATGCTTAAATTTAAAGGAATTAGTGAATTGAATTCGAATTATTCATTCTTCGTTTTTCTTATTTTTATTTCATTAACTGCATCATTTCAAAGTTTTGCACAACTAAACTCTGCGGGTAATCCACCTGATGAGGTTTTAAAAGCTTTAGCAATAAAACATCCTGGCGTAGAGGCAAATAATTGGTCTTGGGATTCAAAGTTAGTGGAATATGTAGGTTATTTTGTACAGGACGGGAAAACAAATGAGATACATATTAATACTTATGGAAAATGGATCAAAACCATTACTTATCTTGAAAAGCAGCATTTACCCAAAGAAGTTATTGAAGGATTTGAGCATAATTTAAATACAGAGGCAATTGTTAGTGAAGTATTTCTAGAAAATAGTAAAGACTGGGGAAAACAATTCAAAATTCGATTTATTAATGAATCTGAAGCATCAACTCATCAAGAACACGAATACACTTTTTCAGAAAATTATAATTTAGTTGCAACAAGAACCTATAAGAAACACCATGTTCCTTTTGTAGTTGCCAAAAAATTTGATGATACGTATAAAGATGCTTCTAAAGAAAAATGGAATTTCAACGCAGAATTGTTTGCATTTGAAGTAAGTTTCAAATTGAATAAAGATAAAAAAACAGCCTATTTTGCACCTGATGGTGAGTGGATGTGGTTAGAAAAGACAACTTCTAAAAGAGAGGTTCCTGATGAAGTAATTTCTACTATTGAAACTACTAAGTACAAAGATTGGAAAATGGATGATGTTGTTGAATTAATCTCCAATCAAATTAAAAAATGCTACAAAATAAAGTTGAAAAATCATAAAGAGAAGCAGTACTTGATTTTTTCAACTGAAGGCGATTTATTGACAAAATCTGATTTGTTATAATCAATTATTGATTTGAAACATTCTTTTCAACCTCAATTTTGTATTGATTTTTATAGCATGATTTCTACTAAGATGCTATCACAATTTAAATCATTATTATTTTTATTTCTTTTTGTTTTTTTGAGCTTTTCTTCTAAAGGGCAAGTAAAAGAAACCGACTCTATTGAGAAATTTACTACCGATTATGAGTTAAGTGCAGCTGAAAAATATGAAGGCGTTGGTAGTGATATTATTGAAGGGCCTACACCTTGGTTTAGAAAGTTAACATTTAGAGGGTATGCACAAGTAAGATATAATCGTCTTTTAGAGACCAACTCTAACTTAAGAACAGATTACGATGCATCAGTAGGAGATGGAGGAGGTTTTTTAATTCGTAGGATACGCCCAACTTTTGAAGGAAATATAAGTAAGCGAGTTTATATTTACATTCATCCAGATGTGGCATCCGGTTCTGGAGTAAATCGCTTTAGCCTTCGTTCAGCCTTCTTTGATGTAGCCTTAGATGATAAAAATGAGTTCCGAGTTCGTTTTGGCCAAACCAAAGTACCGTTTGGATTTGAAAATCAACAGTCTTCACAGAAAAGACTTACATTAGATCGCTCAGAAAGTCATAATTCGGCCGTACAAACTGAACGCGACCTAGGTGTTTTTGTCTATTGGGCACCCTTGGAAATCAGGAAACGTTTGGCTTGGCTAGTTAGCTCAGGTCTTAAAGGAACTGGTGATTACGGTGTTTTTGGTTTTGCCGCTTACAACGGTATGACTGCCAATCGTGATATGGAAAAAAATGATTTACATGTTGCTGCAAAAGCATCTTACCCATTTCAATTTGAAAGCGGACAGGTATTAGAAACAGGGATTTCTGCCTATACAGGTAGGTATCCTGTAAATACCACTTTAGTTGATGATAATATGTTTAAGGATGAACGCGTAGCAGCCTCCTTTATTTATTATCCGCAGCCATTTGGATTTCAAGGTGAATATAATGTAGGTACAGGTCCAAGATACAATGCTGAATTAAATACTGTTGAAGAAACTACGGTTTATGGCGGTTATTTGCAAACCATGTATTATATAAGAACTTATGACTTAGGATTAATGATTCCTTTTGTGAAATGGCATAGTTACGAAGGTGGTTTTAAACACCGACCAGACGCGCGTTCACAAAGTATAAATGAATGGGAAATTGGTTTGGAATGGCAACCTAATTATTACACAGAGGTAGTTGTACAATACACTATTTCTAGAAGGGACACCGCAGATTCCATAAACCCTTTTAATGAACAACAAGGTAGATTTTTACGCGTGCAATTGCAAGTAAATTTTTAAAATATAGGAAATGAAGAAAATCAACTTCAATAATAATTTAATCATTTTTCTCCTTTGTTTCTGCTTAGGAAACACCCTCTTAGGCAATGCTCAAGAAGGGAAAGAGAGTGATTCTTTAATAAAAAATCAAGAGCAAAAAGAAGAGAAATTGCCTCCAAGGGAAAAAAACTGGTATGAAAAAATTGAAATAGGGGGTTATGCACAACTTCGTTATAACCGATTATTAGAAACTAATCCCGACTTGCAATGTTTACAATGTGATGAGTCAATTGGTGATAATGGGGGGTTTAACTTAAAACGTGTTAGGGTAGAATTTAAAGGTTACCTGAACGATAAAATTTATTACTACCTTATGCCGGAATTTGCTGAAGCCTTTAATCATTCAGCATTATTAAGAGAAGGGTGGGTAGATGTTGGCATTGGTAAAGACAATACTTTTCGCGCTAGGGTAGGGCTAAGTCGTATTCCTGTTGGACACGATTTATTAGTTGATTCTAGACATCGAATTGCTTTGGACAGAACCGATGCAATGAATAGTGCCCAACTCAATGAAAGGGATATAGGCGTTTTCTTTTATTATACGCCAGCTAAAGTTAAAGAGCGCATAGATTACTTGGTTAATAGTGGTTTAAAAGGAGCTAACAACCACGGAATGTTAGGTATAGGAGCTTATAATGGACAGGGTGGTAATACTAGAACCAATCCAGTTTCACATGTTGCAGGGCGTGCCACTTATCCGTTCAAAACAGATAGTGATCAGTATATTGAGGCGTCGCTATCAGGGTATGTAGGTAGATTTGATGTTCCTGTAAGTAGTGGAGAAATACCTACTTTTGATGATCAACGCGTAGCTGCTAGTTTCATTTATTATCCACAGCCTTTTGGAATTACTGCAGAAGCCACTTATGGAATAGGGCCACAATTTCAGGCGGATGGAGATGAATTTAGTATTCAATCAAGCGAATTATACGGAGGTTACATTCAGCTTATGTATTTTGTGCCCATCAAAAACCATCAACTTATTCCATACACCCGTTACCAGTATTATGATGGTGGTAAAAAGTTTGAATTAGAGGCTACTCGACATAAGGTGAATGAGTTAGAAATTGGAGCTGAGTGGCAGATAGATAGAGCATTACGTGTTAACGCGGGTTATGTGATTAGCAACCGAACTTTCGAGAACAGTGAAAACCCCTTTAATCAGCAACATGGTAATTTGTTAAGACTACAAATTCAAGCCATGTTCTAATACTAATTCTGTATCAGATTTAATAAAAGTTAAAATAACTTTTTTAATCTCAGTTGAAAGTAAAACTGGCTGATTATTCTATTTTGAGAGTTCCCTTATTTTTTTTTAGGAAAAGCAAGGTCGGGCTGAATATTTCAATTTTTTTTCAAGCAGGGTTTTTAATTTTATTCTTAATCTTAATGCAAAAATGATATATACATATTCTAAACTATTTACTTTTTGAATTCTTCTATCACACTTGCATCTATAGCCGAATGTGAAGCATGATAAACGGCTTTCCCTTCTTTAATAATCAATAATTGAGGCGACTGATGAAGTACTTGAAATTCATGAGCAATCTCTGTTGAAATATCTCGGTAGCTCAACAGGTCTATGTAAAAAAACTTAACGTCCTCATGTTCTAAATATTTATTTTTTTGAAATCTATTCCAAACCATACTACTAATTCCGCAGCGGGTAGAATGTTTAAATATCACCACTAAGTTTTGCTTAGACAATTCCTTTAAATAGTTAATCTGTTCAGGTTTTGTGATGGTAAACCAGGGAGAAGGTTTTTGTTGTTCATTGGTTGATGTTTTGGATTGGTCTTTCCCAGAAAAGAATCGATTTAAAAAACTCATTTTTTGATACAAATATAATTTTTCAAATGTAGACTATCATTTATTAACTCCTAAATATTCGATTCATTAATATACGACATTTAAAATAAAACTTCACAATGCCAAAAAGTCATCTTTTTTTGAAAAATTTAAGACAAATTGACGCATTTGATTTCAGGCATACTTATTGACATTAAATGATTGAGTTAATAATAAAATAAAGAAAAAAATGAATTTTAATAACTTCACAATTAAGTCGCAAGAAGCTGTGCAGCAAGCACAACAGATTGCGCAAGAGCTCGGTCATCAACAGATCGAGAATGAACATATCATGAAAGGAATTAGCATTGTTGATAAAAATGTGCTTCCTTTCTTATTAAAAAAACTTGGTGTTAATGTTGGACTATTTCAACAGATTTTAGATAAAAGCTTAGAGAGTTTACCTAAAGTTAGTGGTGGTGAACTAATGCTTTCCAGAGAAGCTGGCAAGTCATTAAACGAGGCTTCTATACATGCAAAAAAAGGAGGTGATGAGTATGTTTCAATTGAGCATATAGTCCTAGGAATTTTCAAATCAAATTCTAAAGCTGCACAGATTTTAAAAGATCAAGGAGTTACTGAAAAAAATCTTGAGGGAGCTATTTCAGAACTTCGACAAGGTGAAAAAGTAACCTCGCAAAGTGCAGAAGATACTTATAATTCACTAGATAAGTATGCTAAAAACTTAAACCAATTAGCCGAAGAAGGTAAACTAGACCCAGTTATTGGTAGGGATGAAGAAATTAGACGAATCCTTCAAATTTTATCCAGAAGAACAAAAAATAATCCCATGTTAGTAGGTGAGCCCGGTACGGGTAAAACTGCTATTGCTGAGGGTTTAGCACACCGAATTATTGCCGGTGATGTTCCAGAAAACTTAAAATCTAAGAAGATTTATTCGTTAGACATGGGTGCATTAATTGCAGGGGCTAAATACAAAGGTGAATTTGAAGAGCGTTTGAAGTCAGTCATTAAAGAAGTGACAAGTAGTTCTGGAGATATTGTTTTGTTTATTGATGAAATACATACCCTAGTTGGGGCTGGAGGTGGTCAAGGTGCAATGGATGCTGCAAATATTTTAAAACCTGCTTTAGCTCGTGGTGAATTAAGAGCTGTAGGGGCTACAACATTAGATGAATTTCAAAAATATTTTGAAAAAGATAAAGCCTTAGAACGAAGATTTCAAAAAGTAGTTGTAGACGAGCCTGATACAGAATCGGCTATTTCTATACTTCGAGGAATAAAGGAAAAATACGAAACTCACCATAAAGTACGTATTAAAGATAATGCTATAATTGGTGCAGTAGAGCTTTCGCAGCGTTATATCACCAATCGATTTTTACCTGATAAGGCTATCGATTTAATGGATGAGGCAGCTTCAAAATTACGTATGGAAATCAATTCAAAACCAGAAGAATTAGATGTTTTGGATCGAAAAATTATGCAATTGGAAATTGAAATTGAGGCCATTAAACGAGAAAATGATGAGGACAAACTAAAGCATCTTCGAGCAGAACTTTCTGAATTTAAAGAGCAGCGAAATAGCATTAATGCGCAATGGATGAATGAAAAGGATTTGGTGGAAAGTATTCAACAAACCAAAAAAGACATTGAAGATTTTAAGCTTGAAGCAGATCGAGCAGAGCGTGAAGGTGATTATGGAAAAGTTGCTGAAATTCGCTATGGAAAAATAAAAGAGGCTCAAGAAAAACTGGAAAAGTTACAGACCCAAGTAGAAGAACAAAAATCTGGGCAGACGCTTATTAAAGAAGAAGTCAATTATGACGATATTGCTGAAGTTGTAGCTAAATGGACGGGGATACCCGTAACTAAAATGCTTCAATCCGAACGCGAAAAACTATTAAAGCTTGAGGATGAATTACATCAACGTGTAGTAGGGCAGGAGGAAGCTATTGAAGCGGTAAGTGATGCAGTGAGAAGGAGCAGGTCTGGTTTACAAGATGAAAAGAAACCAATCGGTTCGTTTTTATTCTTAGGAACTACTGGTGTGGGTAAAACCGAATTAGCCAAATCTTTAGCAGAATACCTATTTGATGATGAAAATGCAATGACAAGAATTGATATGAGTGAATATCAAGAACGTCATTCAGTTTCTAGATTAGTAGGTGCGCCTCCAGGGTATGTTGGTTATGATGAGGGTGGACAACTAACGGAAGCAGTGAGAAGAAGACCTTATTCGGTGGTGCTTTTAGATGAAATTGAAAAAGCTCATCCAGATACATTCAATATTTTATTGCAAGTATTAGATGAAGGAAGGTTAACGGATAATAAAGGGCGTGTTGCCGACTTTAAAAATAGCATTATCATTATGACATCCAATATGGGAAGCCATATTATTCAAGAGAAATTTGAACAAATTGAATCTGTTGATGAGGCTATGGAAAGCGCTAAAGAAAATGTTTTGGCTCTTTTAAGAAAAAGCGTACGTCCAGAATTCTTAAACCGAATTGATGATATTATAATGTTCTCTCCATTATCGCAAAACGACATCAAACAAATTGTTGATTTACAGTTGAAGGGATTACAAAAAATGCTGATGAAGCAGGGCATAACTCTTGACGCTACCGAAGAAGCTAAACAACACTTAGCAAAAATAGGTTTTGACCCTCAATATGGAGCAAGACCCGTAAAGCGAGTAATTCAGCGAGAGGTTTTAAATAAGCTTTCGAAAGAGATTTTAGTGGAAAAGGTAAAAACAGATAGTATTGTATTACTAGATCAATTTGATGGCGAATTAGTGTTTCGAAATCAAACTGAAATCGCCATTAATGAATAGTTGTTGATTATTTTGATGTTGGAAAATCGGCTGAGGTAATTGAACCAATGCCGATTTTTTTATTCACTTTTACTCTAAATTGACTCTTTTTCCCTTTGGGTAGGTTACTTTATATGAAAACTTACTGGTCTTTTTGGCTTTTGTATTCAATTCAACATCCCATGTTAAAATTCCAGTCTCTTTGTCCAATTTTGCTCCGTCATAAGATTCATCACTTACCTTAATATCGCTATTTTGTGAAATTGGCAAGCGATCTTCTAATTTAACTTCTACGGCTGTGTTTTTGTTGTTTCTGAGATTAATTTCAAATTCTTTTTCTACAATTTGATTATTTCTAAAAAAAGATCGACTTTTCATTTTATTTACTTCTTTACGTTCAGCCACAATATTTTGATCGTTTCCAAGTGATATTAAGAAATCATCTGCGCTTGAGTTAGCATCTAAAAATTTAACTCCTACAAACGTATCTTCAAAGTAAATACTCGCTTCACCAGGAAGCAAATCTAAATTTTGCCAGTCTTTTAATGAAGCAGTTAGATAAACTGTAGGGTCTAAAACAGGGGCTACGTAATACTCAAATTCCGCTTCTAAATCTTGCTGGTCTAATTTAACCTTCAGCGGTTCATCATTAGACTGAATGCTATACTTTTTGGGCAACTGAAAACTCATCACACTTAGTTGCTCAATTTTTTGAATTTGTTCTTCAGAAACTTGTGCAACTGCAGACTTTACCTCTTTATTTTTCATGATGCCTCCATAAGCGGTGATTACAACTTCGTCTAAATCTTGATCAGAAGATTGCAAGCTTACATCCATTTGATGAGCATATATTGGAAGTTCATTGGTTTGATAACCCATGTATTTATAGATTAATTCTCTACTCCCTTTAAGAATATTAATGCTGTAATTACCATCAAAATCAGTCTGTGTTTTTTGGTTAGTTCCTTTAAGAAAAATATCAACTCCTGGAAGGGGGATACCTGTTTCATCTGTCACCACTCCCTCAACACGACCTACATTAGGATTGTACTTGTAATTGCTAGCCCTACTTTGTATTTTTGGTCGTGGAGTATAAGAATTAAAATTCAAAAAATAAGGGAACAATGTTGGTTTTTGTCCACGTTGTGTTGGATCTGCGGTAGATAGCGTAACATCAACATCCTTCCAATTGTCTCCCGTATTTTGATAGATGTTAGCTTGGTATAAAAAATTAATAGGTGTATCAATTGTATTTGCTCTTAGTTCATAACTAGGATTCCAGCCTGCGTCGTTTACTAAATAGGTAATTTCTAAAGAGGAATTCTGTGTAATTTCACTATTGAGCAATAATTTAATCTGACCTCTTGATTTTTGATTTCTGCCTTCTAACTTTGATATTTCACGATTAATATTATTCATTTCCTTCTGCAATTCATCGCGATCCTTTCGTAGTGCATAGACTTGATTGCTTATTTGTTCAGAGCGTTCTCTATAGTGTTTAGCATAAGCTTTTAATTCAGCTAAATTGGCATTTTGATTGTTAGTTAATTGCTTGTTTTTATTTAGTACAGACTCCTCAGCATGTAATGCATCAATACTATTTTGTTTCAGTGAAATTTGATCTTTTAAGTGCTCAATTTGATCTTTTAACTTTTGTAATTCAGTAGTTATTTTTTGTTGTTGTAAAAAAGTAACATCAAATTGAATGGCATTAACACTTGCTTTATGGAGTCCTTTTACCTGAATACTGTTGGCATTAATATTGGGGGATAAATCAGTAAATAGAATTTCGTTATTTCCTTCTTGTAATTGAACTTTAGCTTCTGCTGTAAGTTGAGCTCCTGCAAGAAATACAGTTACTTTTTTGGTGGTAAGTTGTTTTTTTCCATCGTTAGCTAATAGGAGACAGGGCAATAATAATATAAGACAGTATTTAATCATGGAATTGGTATTTGGAAATTTATGTTTCATCAAATTTAAGTTTTTTGCGCAAATCTAATACCAATTCAACTATTAAATGTCGTTGATAGAGCGAAATTGCTTTTTTCATATATAACGCTGTGAATAATTTGCATAGCTGGGCTACGGAAATTGTGAACAAGGTAATATATGGAAAAATGAATGAGCTAAATAGCGTCATTTGATGGTTAAAT
>PXFS01000082.1 GCA_003564185.1 Flavobacteriaceae bacterium | reverse complement strand
TTCATGTCTAAAATACGGTGAGTGCTTCTACCTTGTAGTAGCATTCTCTTTTTTTGGTTATACTAACTATCTATTTTTTAGTTTGGTTTAATGGTTAATGCTTCAAAAAAAAAAAAAAAAACGAAATCCAAAAACTTTAAATGTTAAAATTTTAAGCATCAAAAAAAACACTCTAAAAAAATCACTCTCAACTTTCACACGAATTTACCATAAACCGTCAGTTCCTGTCATATGTTCAAAATACTGTTTCGGAACAATTCTAGTTCTTTCGATTAGGGAAATTGTCGAATCGAATTTTTCTGGAGTTTAGGATTTAATTTGTCATAAAATTCACAAAAATGATTTTCAAACGGAATAATTTCTCTTTCAAATTCGTCCAATTATTTCAACTTTTAAATTTATTCACAAAGTTACCTAAAAAGGCAACATTTACAAATTTAATTATCTTTTTCGTCGCCATCCAATCGCAAGAGTAAAATTCGATTTCGGTTTTTAGCCAATTTTCAAATTAACTGATAATTTGGTTTTTAGCTTGAATTCTGTTTATATATGCTTGGCAACTACCGTACATCAATTGAAATAACTGGTATTAGATGGACTTTTGCAGTTATAATATGTAGTAAAATTACGACTCAAGTTTGACTTTTCTTATTAAAAAAAACAATAGTTTCGCAAATTTTGTTTTAGAAAATATAGTTTATGAAAGAATTTACTTTTTAATTACATTGCTTTTTGTTGGTGTAAGTTTGGCTCAAGACAAACCTAAAGTTAATGTTGGAGGTGCTTTGCGGTATAACTACCTTGTTAGTTCTTGGGACGAAGATCAAAAGCAAATTGGCGGAGATTTTGTATATGATTTTATACGGATGAACTTTGAAGCAAAATACAAAGGCATTTATCTCAATGCTGAATATAGACACTATGCCCCTGGTTTTGGCGGTGGTTTCATGAAACAAGGTTGGATGGGGTATAAAATAAATGAAAATGAAGATATCCATTTAGGTTTAACCCAAGTTCCTTTTGGAATTCAAACCTACAACTCTCACAACTGGTTTTTCAACTTAACCTATTATGTTGGTTTGGAAGATGACCATGACCTTGGAGTTAAATACATGAATATAGGTGATAAATTTGAATATCAGCTTGCTTTTTTTAAAGGTTCTGAACTATACAGCCTAGGCGGTTCTAGGGAAGTTAACTCTGAGCGATATGCTTATGATATTGTTGGTAGAAATAAAGAAATTAACCAGTTTAATGGTAAATTTGTTTATAAAACTGGTGAAGAATTAAAAAACAGATTTGGAATATCTGCTCAATATGGTGGTTTGTACAATATAGATACTAAAGAAGTAGGAGACCATTACTCGCTAGCATTGCATCATGAAGCTTTTTATAAACGGTGGAATTTGAAGACTTCTATAATTACAACACGCCATAACCCAATAAATGCACCAGGAGAAAGCAGAGATGTTGTTCAAATGGGGGCTTATGGTTTTCCTTATGATGTTGCTTCAGATTACGAAATGTACACGGCTGCAATTTCTTACGACTTGCCTGTAGATATTGGACCAATAAGCAATTTGCAGTTTTACAATGACTTCGGATATATGGACAAAAGAGCCGAAGGATTTAAAAACTCTGCAATGAATGTAACAGGAATGTTAGTATCTGCTGGTGATGTATATATTTATATAGATTATGCCTTAGGATACAACCACTCTTGGTTTGGTGGAGATTTCACTAACGAACTGGGAGCAGGAAAACCTGATTTGGGTTGGGAGTCAAGGTTCAACATAAACTTTGGATATTATTTTTTAACAGATATCAAATCTAGATAATTTTTTAATAAATTGCTAAAAACATAATTTTATGTCTCAGAAAGTTACTAGGAGTGACGAAAAAAAATCAATTTTTGGGCTAGAAGTAAACGGCCCAGTGTTTTTCACTTCAACAATTTTAATCATCATAGGTATTGCGTTAACCTTATACTTTGGAAAGTCTGCCAATCAGGTTTTCAATGATATACAACTGCAAGCTACAGAGTATGGGGGATGGTTTTTTGTGTTAAGTGTTAATGTGTTTTTAATCTTTGTATTATATGTAGCCTTTAGCAAATTTGGAAAAATTCGCTTAGGAGGTAAAGATGCAGAACCCGAGTTTACAACCCTATCCTGGTTTTCTATGCTCTTTAGTGCTGGTATGGGTATTGGTCTTTTGTTTTGGAGTATAGCCGAACCTGTTAACCACTTTGGCTCCTCCCCAACAGGCAGTGTTGGCACTGATGCCGAGATGGCAAAAGAAGCTATGAATTTTACTTTTCTCCACTGGGGGTTTCATGCTTGGGGTATTTATGCATTAGTTGGATTAGCCTTAGCGTTTTTCACTTACTCACGTGGTTTACCATTAACGATTAGAAGTGTATTTTATCCATTTTTTGGAGATAAAATATATGGTGTTCTTGGAGATATTATAGATATATTTGCTGTATTAGCTACTTTATTTGGTTTAGCAACATCCTTAGGGATGGGTGTACAACAAGTTGCGGCAGGACTTGCCCATGTATTTGGAATTGATGGCGGTGAAACTACGCAGGTTTTATTAATTGCAGGAATCACGTTAGTAGCTACCATATCAGTTGTTTTAGGAGTTGATAAGGGTGTGAAATTTTTGAGTGAATGGAATGTTCGAATTGCTGTTCTTTTACTTTTATTGGTATTGATTTTAGGGCCTACAATTTTCGTCTTTGAAAGTTATTTAGAAAATATAGGAAATTATTTTGGAAGCCTTTCTGAAATCGCACTTTGGAACGAAAGTTATACCGACGGAACCTGGCAAAACGGAAACACCTTGTTTTATTGGGGATGGTGGATTGCATGGTCTCCATTTGTAGGAACATTTATTGCACGTGTATCTAAAGGAAGAACTATCAAAGAGTTTATTTTAGGCGTTTTAGTAGTACCAAGTTTAATTACCTTCTTTTGGATTTCTACCTTTGGTAGTGCAGCTTTAGATACGATCATACACGGAAACGAAACTTTAGTAAACGCCGTTGGAGATGATGTAGCTACTGCCCTATTTGTTTTCCTTGAAGATTTCCCTTTCTCAGGCTTATTAAACATTATAGCTATTGTATTGATTATTGGTTTCTTTGTCACCTCTTCAGATTCTGGTTCATTAGTTATTGATAGCTTAACTTCTGGAGGAAAAATAGAAGCTCCAGTTGGCCAACGAATCTTTTGGGCGCTAACAGAAGGGACTGTAGCCGCTGTTTTGCTTATTGGAGGTGGACTTAAGGCGCTTCAAACAGCATCTATTGCTACGGGATTACCCTTTGCTTTAATCCTGTTGGTCATGTGTTACTCACTTTACAAAGGTTTAAATGATGAAACCAAAAAACATGAAAAGAGAAAAGAAAGTGAACAAAGAGAAGATTATGAAGAGATTGTAAGCAATATTATTAAGAAAAGAAGTAAAAAATAAAAGATATGAAACCTATCAAAAATGTTTTAGTAGGACTTGATTTGTCTTCAATAGATCAACAGCTCATACGGTATAGTTCATTTTTTTCTGAAATGGTTAGTGTAGAAAAAGTATATTTTGTCCATAACATCAAACGCTATGAAATTTCTGAAATTCTTGAAAAAGAAATAAAAGATATTGACATAGAAGAATTAATTTCAGAAGAAATAAAAGAAAATATTCAAGAAAATTTTAAAGCTGATATTGAATGGGAAGTCTTAATCTCTGATGACCCGTACACCGAATCCTTGATAAGCTATATTGTAAACAAATACAAAATTAACTTGTTAATCTTAGGTAATAAGAACAATAAAAATGGCTCAGGAATACTCGCTTTTAAGGTACTAAGAACCATTCGATGTCAATTTTTATGGATTCCTGAGAATTATGAAACCAAAATGGAGAAAATTTGGGTAGGTACAGATTTCTCAAATGCTTCTAAAAAATGCTTTGCGTTTTCATCTTATCTAGAAGACAAAGACTCTATTAAAGTTGAAGCTGTTCATGTGTATAGCTTACCTTTTCACTTTTCACCATACTTAAATAATTCAAAAATCCAACCAAAAATGGATTCTTACGTTGATAAAAAGTTTGATAATTTCCTGAAAAAAGTAGATTATAGCGGAAAGGTTCAACGCTTCAAAGTTGCAGGAAGAGAAGCAAATGTTGCCAAAAAGCTAAAAGAAGAGGCGTATAAAAATGATGTTGATTTACTTATTGTTGCAGATAAAGGCTCCAATACCTTTTCTAATCTAACTCTAGGGAGTGTTACCGAAGATTTATTTTACCGAGATTTAAAAATTCCGCTATTAATTGTAAAGTCCGTTTAAGTTAAAATTACTTTTAACTCACGTAGAGCTTAGGTTTCAAATAAATAGTGTAGTTAACTGAAGTAACTACATATAGTCTATTTCTAAAAGTTAACTACTGAAGCTACAATAAAAAGTTGTGGCTTTAGCGTTAATTAACCACCGCAATTGCTAAAATCAACTATCTTTTTAAGCATGTGTAGATTAATTTTAGCTAAAACCTATACCCTAACTTAAATAGCAACATCCTAGGTAATACAAAGGTTGTTGTTTGAGTGGTGATGAAATCTTGAAATTGGTTTGTGCTTATACTTCTCACATCTAAGGCATTATTG
>PXFS01000049.1 GCA_003564185.1 Flavobacteriaceae bacterium | reverse complement strand
AGAAAAACCTTGAGTAATAAAATTAAACAAAAACTTTGATAATCAGAATATTTATATATATTTGTTAATATAAACATATAAAACATAACCCATGAAATTTTTATTTAATTACAAGCCATTGTTAATTTTAACTATTATTATTACATTTTTATCTTGCTCGGATTCTACAGATGATATCCAAATTTCAGAAAGACCAGGAGCCAGAATGATGATTGCCCCAGCACTAACAATAGACATAAAACTTTTAAAAGTACCAAAAATAGGTTCATCTTCATGTAAGTGGGGATTAGGTGCTTGTGTGATTATTTCTTTTGGATTTGAAGAAGTAGATGAAAATATAATCTACCCAATAGAATATTACCCTGAAGAGGAAACAGTAAGTTTTGTTGTTTGGAAAATTGATGATAACACGGTTGAAATAGAGTTGCCTCAAACATTAGTTAACTCTCCAGAACATTTAGAGTCTGATTTTGATTATTTTGAAATAGGGGTTGATACTAATTATGGGGATGTGACTTTATTAGAAGGTGCTTACCCATATAATATTAATGATTCTGGAAATTTAGTTTATCTTGTTGATGCTAGATTTAATAACTAGTTATATGGAATTTGTAAAAAGACACCTTCACTCTACATTTGTAATATCTTTAATTTTTTTACTCAATATTACATATTTAAATGGGCAAGAAAGCAATGAGTCTTTAGAAAATCATTTAAGTTATTTAAATGATGAAGCCAGTGAGCTTGGCCTTGAAAAAAAACAGTTTTATTATGTCTCTAAAGCTACTGATTCAACCTCTCTGCAAAATATTCAACCTTCATTAATAGCTTTTGTAAAAGGGAATATGTCTGTGTCTATTGATGAGTTAGAAGGAAAAGAGGTGAGTGGTACAACTCAATTAAATAGTAGTTGCGGTATAGAGTCCTTAACCAAAGCAATGATAGATGAAAACCTAAGCCATGAAAAAAGTTATAAAGGATTGGTTATTAAGCGCATAGAAGATCAAGAGTCTTTTGCTTTTGAAGAAGATAAAATTATAGGTGTTATGTTGTATAGTAAAAAAATAAGGTATTTTGCCGCCCCTTATTTAAAAAAACTTTCTGATTTAAAAGAAAATCATGGAATTGATTTTATACTTTTGACCATCGATGCGGAAGAAATGAAAAGTCTTTCAGATTCATATCAAAATATTGAAATTGGAATGTAACAAACAAGTTAGAAATAAAGTTAAAAGTCCTTATATAAAAATAGGGACTTTTATTCTTTTAATAATTTCGATTTCTAACTCAATTTATGCTCAAAACATCACGCTACCTGATCCTAATTTTAAGGCTGATAATTGGTATTTAGAAACCACCTTAGGTTTGTCTTATATGTGGGAAGATTTGGCTGTAATTGACAATACTATTGATTTGGATCAAGCAACAACTGCAGAAAATTCATTGCGATTTAAAGCTTTATTTAGAGGCAGTTACACACTTATTGATCAATTAATGTTTGGCGCTCATGCGGGTTTTGGCTACCTGAGTTATGATATATTACAAGCTGAAGTAGAACAGAGTTTTCAAAATTATATCCTAGGCTTACATTTGCGTTATTATGTTGACATACACCCAAAAATAGCCATTTTTGTTGAAACCGGCGCCAATCAAAATTTTTTCACAAATGGTAATTCTTTTCAACAAGATTACCAAAAATGGTACACCAATTTAGGCCTTAAACTTAGAGTTGACCCCAAATGGTGGCTTTCAATACACTTCAACGATATACTCTATTATTATTCAGATTCGCCAAACTTTGAAGATAGAAGCGATTTTGGTGTAGGAAAACCCATGCAAGATTTCATTAACTTCCCAACTTTTGGGGTTATGTATCAATTAAATTAAGCATGTGATTCAAAAATTATTTTATACTGAAGTCTACACATCAACAAATTTTAACACATAAAATTTGTTTTAGAAACGGTGGGGTAAATTGCATTTTAATATTCAATAAATAAACACTAGTTTTACTGAATGTTTATCAAAAAAGGTGATGCGCTTTTTTAAATTATAAATTCTATAAAAACAAACAGATGAAAAAACTTTACACTTTGGTATTTTTTTTAAGCTTATTTACTTTTACTTTACAAGCGCAAACTACACTTATACCCGATGCTAATTTTGAACAAGCTTTAATTGATTTAGGTATTGACTCAGATGCTGAAATTAACGGTCAAGTGCTGACTTCAGATCTTGAAAATGTCACCGATTTAGATCTTTCTAACTTAGGCTTAATTGAAGACCTCACCGGTATTGAAGACTTTCATAACTTAGAGAATTTAGATGTCTCAATGACTTCGCTTTCGGGTGAGTTAGATTTAAGTACCAACACCAATCTGACTCATTTAACAGCAATTGGCGGTGGAGATAATATAGTTCTAATGATTGAAAAAATTACCCTCAACAACAATCCTAATTTAGAACAAATCATTGCTCCAGAAATTTATACCTTAGAGCAAATTGACCTGAGAACCGATGATGAGGACGTAAGCGATTTGCTCATTGATATTTCAATAATTGCTTTTAAATTAACTCCTAATTCAACCGAAGCATCCTCAGGAAACATCTGTATTCAAGTAACTCAACCCGATTTAGCAGAAAGTGGCGAAGGCGTTTATAGCAATTGGGTGGTGATTACGGATGAGAGTACTGAATTCAATGACTACTTTTTCTCTGAAACCTGTACCTTAAATACCACGGCATTTGAAAAAAGTGAATTTCAACTCTATCCCAATCCAGCTAGAAATCAGGTGCAAATCAATGCCTCAGAGATGGTGAATGAAGTTAAGGTTTTTGATGTTTCTGGAAAATTAATTCACCGCCAAACAACAAATAACCAAAGCATAGTCTTATCCACTCAAGATTGGGGAAAGGGAATGTATTTGATCAACTTATTTTTTGCCAACGGACAACAAATAAACAAAAAACTAATTGTTGACTAAGGATTAAAATCAAAAATCACCCATCAAATTATGACCCCGCCTTGGCGGGGTCGAAAAAATCATGGTGCAATCATTTTTTTTCTATAAACATGAGAATCCGCTGGATTCTTTTAGGGATTGATTTTTGTAACAAGGCTTTCTAAGGAAAGAAATATCTGACGAATTAAAGAAATTTCTATAACGCCATTTAGGAAAAACATCTAAAAAAAAACCTTATCCAAAAAGACCTCAGCGAGGTCAAATATGTATAAAAAACACCAAAACCAAACGATGTAACGACCCCAGCGGGGTAGAATACGTATAGAATATAATTTGTCAATCCAATAAAATGACCCCATCGGGTCAAATATCTGTAGAAAAAAATTCCACATTCCGTCACGACCCCATCGGGGTCAAATATCTATAGAAAACAATTCCACAACGCATCACGACCTCAGCGAGGTCGAATATTTAAAAAAAAAACCACAATCCACCACGACCCCAGAGGGGTCGAATATCTATAAAAAAACAACGCAACCCAAAACACCCAGAGCAGGGTCGAATAATTTCACCCAAAATTATTTTCAAAATATGGGTAATTTTTGCACAGTGGGTAAAAATTACCCACTCAAAGCTTTTCGTAGCAGGTTAATTAATTTTGTAAGACACTGATTTTGTGAATACAAGGAATTTTATAAAACTTCTTTCAAAAAATGGCACTTAAATTGACTATTAGAAGTCAAACAAATTACATTGAGTAATGAAGTCTGAAAATGAACTAAGTTTAACCGCATTTGTAAGCACAAGTGCAAAAGTGATGAAAGGAATTTGCGCCAACTGCGAAGCACAAAAAACATGTGTGTGGGTGGCCAATCAAAAATCATTTTGTGAACATTACAATTAATTTTTATGGAGACAGTAAAAGAAGTGAAGAAAACACAAACAATGTATGATAATGTGATGTTGCAATTCAATAGAATGGCAGAATACATTGATTTAAATCCCAATATACGGGAAATCCTATCCATTACCAACAACGAGATTACAGTGAATTTTCCTGTACGTATGGATGATGGTAGAGTAAAAGTGTTTACCGGTTTTAGAGTGCAACACAACGACTCGCTAGGGCCTTACAAAGGCGGATTACGCTATCATCCAACCGTAGATATTGACGATGCTAGAGCTTTGGCAATTTGGATGACTTGGAAAACCTCATTGGCTGGTTTGCCTTACGGTGGAGCCAAGGGAGGGATTAAGATTGACCCTAGAAATCATTCACTTGGTGAGCTAGAAAGAATCACCCGAAGATTTACTTATGCATTGGGAGATAATATTGGACCGGAATATGATATTCCTGCGCCAGATGTCAACACCAATGAACAAACCATGGCTTGGATTGTAGATACGTATATGTCGGCTAAACCCGCTGTTGTACGTTCACAAAATAAGCATGTGGTAACGGGAAAACCTGTAGGTTCTGGTGGTTTAGAAGGAAGAGATCGCGCAACAGGATTTGGCGTGTATTTGAGTATTCGTTTTTTGATTGAATCAAGACAAGAAACTTTAAAAGGAAAAACTTTTATTGTTCAAGGTTTTGGAAACGTAGGCTATTGGGCATCTAAATTTTTAGAAGCTGATGGAGCAAAAATGATTGCTGTACAAGATGCACACGCTACAATTTACAACAAATCTGGTATCAATGTAGAAGATTTACATGAACATTGTAAACCAAGAAAAGGTTCAATTGAAGGTTTTGATGCCGATT
>PXFS01000142.1 GCA_003564185.1 Flavobacteriaceae bacterium | reverse complement strand
TAGTACACAACCTAAAACAGATATGCCTGTAATTGACATGCAAGCATTACAAACTGGGGTTTACTTAATGAAAGTTGAAATCAATGGAAACCAAGAAACGTTCCAGATTATTAAGGAATAAGGAAAGTCATAAATTCAATTAACAAACCATAAAGGGCGATTTAACAAATCGCCCTTTTTTTATTAAGCACAGGTTAAAGTTTGCTAGAATTACAAAATTTAGGCGATTTTAAATTCAAAAATGAAACATTTCTCAGTAATTTCACTTCTATATTACAATTGATAATATAAATAAAAATTTAATAGTCATGAGAAAAATTACAATTTTAGCAATGTTTCTTTCAACATTGTTACTTACAAAAGCAGAAGTTTTTGCTTTTGTGCAAGACAATAATCCAGATTCTATTTCAGCCACTTACACAGATGGTGATTTAGATGTTGGAGGTTCTTCGGGTTACGATCCCGAGTGTTCTGAAATTTTAACCATTTCGCTACCTGATGATGGAAATGATTGGTTAATAACTAGCGTAGACGTTCAGTATGACATAACAGCACAGGGTGGTGCTTGGATGGTCGAACAGCGCTCTCAATTACATCTTGTTAATTCTGATGTAACTGAGGATGAAGTTTTTAATGGGTCTGGTAGTACAGCAGGTACATTTAATTATGACAGACAAGATCTTGATTTTGCAAATGGAATTTTTGCAAGTGGAACAGACTTAGAATTTGAATTAAGAGCTTGGCGTACTTGGCCAGTTGACAATGATGATTGTTCTACAGAATACCAGGTAATAAATAACAACACCTGGACAGTGACAGTGACTTTTGAAGAAGCCCCAGACTGTCAATTTCCATCAGGACTATCTGTTGATAACATAACAGAAGCATCCGCAGAATTTTCATGGACCGCTTCTCCTAGCGAAGATGACGGTTACGAATACGTTGTTATGAATGCAGGAGACGCACCAGAGGTAAGTACCGCATTAATGACTGGAACTGTTCCTAGTGGTGAAACTGATGTTGCAATTTCAGGTTTAGACGCACAAACAAATTATTCTTTTTATGTTAGAACAATATGCGAGGATGATGAAGAAAGTAGTTGGTCAACAGTATTAAATTTTGAGACTGCTTGTGGCGCTATTGGTGATTTTGTAACTGACTTTAGTAATGATGAAACTGGAGATGTACCTGAATGTTGGTTTGGAATAACTAACTCAACAGGAGCATCGCCCAATCTTGAAGTCACAACTTTAAGTAATCCAGAATTTGGGGATCAGCAAGTACGCTTTCAAAGCTCTGGAGATGAAGACACTGAACATTTTTTAGCCACACCAGAACTTAATAATTTAATAGGTAATGACAAACGAGTTCGTTTTTCAGCAAGACAACTGACAGCTACACATTCTAATGTAATGGAAGTAGGTACAATGAGCGATCCAGAAGATGAAGAAACTTTTACTTCTTTGCAAACTATCGATTTTGATGGCAATAGTATGTCTAACTACAGTGTTGAATTAGTTGACATAACTTCAGATCAACATATTGCTTTTAGAGTAACTTTTTCAAATACTTTCTCAACGGTAGTATTGGATCAAGTAATTTATGAAGATTTACCAAGTTGCCCCGAACCAAACTCAATTCAAGAGATTTCTTTTGGAGTTAATTCAATTGATGTTGAATGGGAATCTGTAAGTAGTGCTGAAGAATACGAAATAGCTTATGGTGAAGAAGGATTTGATCCGGATGAAGATGGAATGAGTCTCATTGTAGATGGAGAAGAAACAGAAACTACTATTGAAGATTTAGAAGAAGACACTACATTCGATATATATGTAAGGTCACTTTGCGCAAATGATGAGGAAAGTACGTGGACAGGACCTATTTCTGTAAGTACTATTTTTCCGGGCGCAGCATGTAGTGCTCCTATTGAAATTACTGCATTACCATTTAATACAAGTGATGATACCGATAATTATGGTAATTTTGTTTCTTCTGGAGACCGTCCAGAAATTGCCGATGCTCAAGTTGACAATGGAACTGGAAGTGGTTCTTATTTAAATGCCAATGAAGCTGTTTATTCATTTACTCCATCAGAGGATGGTGTATTCAATGTTGATTTATCTGAAACAGAAGACAGCTGGATAGGTCTTTGGATGTTTGAAGGATGCCCCTTCAACAATACAATTGGATATCATACTGCTACCTCTGGTACAACTAGAAGTTTACCAGAACTTTCACTTCAAGCTGGGGTTGAGTATTTTATTGTAGTTTCTTCATGGCCAGCTACTTCAGGTGTAGATTCAACTCCTTACAATTTAAATGTTGAGCAAGTTCTTTGTAGTTCACCTACAAATTTAGATACAGACTTAGTGGGTGCTATTGATGCAGAATTCTCATGGGATGCTGGAGAAGGTGAAGAAGGCGGTTACGAGTATTTTGTAATGGCTGATGGAGATAACCCTGAAGATGATGATAGTGTAATAGAGGGAACAACAGATACAGGAGAAACTTCAATTTTAGTTGAAGGTCTTGAAGACGCTACTAGCTACGAATTTTTTGTAAGAACATTATGTGCTGATGAAGATACTAGTGATTTTGTTTCGCTATCTTTTACAACTCAATGTCTACCAGCGGAATTAAATTACTTTGAAGATTTTACAGGTTTCCCATTTAATTACAATACAGGTGAAGCCTCCATTTGTTGGGCTCAAGGTTCTGGTTTCTTCGAAACAGTAGGTTCAGCTGGTTGGGGACAACAAAATTTTAATAATGATGCTTCAAATCCTAATGGTACAGCCATGTATATTAATTTATTCAGTTCTCTAGGAAGTGAAGATTGGGCTACCTCTCAAACTATTGACTTAGGTGATGGAAGTCCTGAAAATGTATTAAGCTTTGATGCTTTAGTAATTCCTTGGACAGGTTCAGATATTATAGATGATATGGGAGATCATGAAGTACATATCTTAATATCAGAAGATGGTGGACAAACATGGGATATAGATGAAGCCGTTGTTTCTTACGTAGGTTCAAATGCTCCAGGTGATATCGATAATACGCAAGAAGTTATTTCATTAGCTGATTATTCTGGCGAGATTGTAATAGGGTTTTATGCTGTTCAAGATGGTACAGTCCCTGACTTACGTTTTTACATAGATAATCTATTTGTAGGTGTGGAACCTGCCTTTGCCAATGTACAAGTAGTACATAATTCACCAGATCCGGCGGCTAGTTCTGTGGACGTATATGTGAATGGAGATTTGTTACCTGATTTAACAGGGGTTGACTTTAGAACAGCTACAGAATTTTTACAAGCACCAGCGGAAGAAGAAATAACAATTGATATTGTACCTGCTGGTGAAGATCTAGCAGATAGCGTATTTACTCAGGATATTACTCTAGATGAAGACGAAAATTACATCATCGTAGCTAACGGATTTGTTGGTGGTGACTTTGAACTGAGTGTTTTCTCAGGTGCTCAAGAAACAAGTGATGACAGTGAAGAAACAGCTGTTTTGGTGCACCATGGTTCGCCTGACGCTCCACTTGTAAACGTAGCTAATCAAGCTACAGGAGATAACTTGGTAAATGAAATAGCATTTACAGAATTCCAAGGTTACCTTGACTTGCCTGTTGATGATTATGTACTTGACATCACCGATGTTGACGGTAATGTGGTTGCTTCGTATGGAGCTCCATTGTCTACCCTTGACTTAGGAGGTGAAGCTATTACGGTTATTGCTAGCGGATTATTAGCCGCAGATCCTAATGATGCTGATGCCTTTGGTCTTTGGGTAGCCACCGCCGATGGTGGAGATTTAGTTGAGTTACCTCTAATTGAGCCAGATCCTGTTTTTGCCAATGTTCAAGTAATTCATAATTCTCCAGATCCTGCAGCAAGTTCTGTAGACGTATTTTTAAATGGTGAACCCGTTGATGAATTAAACGGAGTAATGTTTAGAAATGCATCTCAATTTTTACCAGTTCCAGCAGAAGTTGAAATCACAATTGATATTGTACCTGCAGGGGGAGACTTAGCTGATAGTGTATTTACCCAAAGCTTCACACTTGACGAAGATGAGAATTACGTCATTGTAGCTAATGGCGTTCTTGATAGTGATGACTTCATCACAGACAACACCTTTGGTCTTGATGTATATGAAGGTGCAAGAACTATTGCTGAAGATGAAGAATTAATTGATCTACTTGTGCACCATGGCTCTCCTGATGCTCCTGCGGTTGATGTAGGCATTCAAGAGGTTGGAGTAGTAGTGGATAACATTGCTTATCCAGAGTTTGAAGGCTACTTAAGTGTAGATGAAAACAATGTAATCATTGAAATATTTGCAACTGGTGACCTAGATCCTGTTGCATTATTCCAAGCTGATTTAGCTGAATTGAATTTAGCTGGCAGCGCTATTACTGTGGTTGCTAGTGGTTTCTTTGGTGATGATGCTATGCAAAATGACAATAGTTTTGGACTATGGGTAGCTACTGCCGCTGGAGGCGAGTTAATCGAATTACCGCAGTTAGATATTTCTACGGAAGATTTTAACTCGAATAATTTTTCATACTACCCCGTTCCTGTAAAGAATAATTTAAATATTGAATCAATGAATACTGTTGATCAAGTTGAAGTTTTCAATACATTAGGTCAACGAGTAATTAGTACACAACCTAAAACAGATATGCCTGTAATTGACATGCAAGCATTACAAACTGGGGTATACTTAATGAAAGTTGAAATCAATGGAAACCAAGAAACTTTCC
>PXFS01000040.1 GCA_003564185.1 Flavobacteriaceae bacterium | reverse complement strand
TCCTGAAATTTCACTGTTTTCTATTGGCTTAATTTCGTTCTTAATTATTGCTCAATTAGCTCCTAGTTTTTTTATTGGAATGTTCTGGAATAGAGGTTCTTCCGTGGGTGCCAAATACGGTCTTCTAGCTGGATGCTTTGTTGTGATTTACACTTACTTAGCTCCTTTTTTTGCAGAAAACATCTTTGACTATTCTTCTTTTGTAAGTCAGGGGCCAATGCAACTTAATGCCTTAAAACCTTATGCCTTATTTGGGGTAGATTTTTTAAATCCAGTGAATCATTCTTTGTATTGGAGTCTGTTTGTAAATCTTAGTTTTTACTTGATTTTTTCTATTGCTAAAAAAGGTGATTACCGGGAAAGAAATTACGGCGAAATGTTTGTGAACAGCGAAGAGGTGGCTCAAATGAAAGAAACGGCTTACGTATGGAAAGGCGAAGCTTATGTAGAAGATATTCAGAATATTTTAGTCAAATTTATAGGCGATGATCGCGCTCAAAAAGCTATTCGGATTTTTAGGAAACGCTACCAAGTAGATCCTAATGAACGCCTTGCCGATGGAAGGTTTATTAACTTTGCTGAAAAACTTCTTACGGGGGCTGTTGGAAGTGCTTCAGCAAAAATTTTAATCGGCAATGTAGCAAAAGAGAAACCGGTCTCCTTAATTGAAGTACTGAAGATTTTGGAAGAAAATAAAGAAGCGATTTCTGAAAGTAAAACGCTTCAAGAAAAATCGAAACAGCTATTAAAATTAACTAACGAATTGAAAATTGTTAACGAAGAACTTAAAATTCAAGACCAGCTAAAAGACGATTTTCTAGATACTGTTGCACACGAATTGAAAACTCCTATTACTTCCATAAAAGCAAGTTGTGAGGTGCTTTTGGATGATGAAGATATGCCTGCCGAAATGCAAGAACAATTCCTTAATAACATCAACCATGACACAGACCGACTTACCATTTTAATTAATGATATTTTGGATTTGGAGAAGCTTTCCTCAGGAAGAGATGAAATGAACTTGCAATCCAATTCGCTTTCCGCTTGTATTCAGGAAGCTATTGAAGGGATTCAAAGTATTGCTAATAAAAAGCAAGTTGCAATCAATTGGAATTCGCCTTCAAAACTAAAATTGAAATTTGATTATAATAAAATGATTCAAGTGTTCACCAATGTGTTGTCTAATGCCTTAAAGTTTGTTGAAGAAGGGAATGGTAAAATAGACATACGCGTAACCGAAGATGAAGAATTTTACCTTTGTAGCTTTAGAGATAACGGCAAAGGAATTCCCGAAGAAGACTTACAATTGATTTTTAAAAAGTTTTATCAGTCAAAAAATCAGATGCTTAAAAAACCAACAGGAAGTGGATTCGGATTAGCTATTTGTAAACAAATTGTCGAGTTGCACGGAGGTGAAATTTTTGCCACCTCAAAGCTTCAAAAAGGAGCAGAGATTATTATTAAATTACCAAAGAACCATGAAAATAGATAATTCAAACAACTGGGAATGCCAAAAAACACGTTTAATGAGAACTAGCCTTGTTTTTCATTGTTCTCAACTAAGCCTGTCCTGAACGATAATCGAAGGGCTCGAAATTGAAACAATGTTTTGATTATTAGAAGTATAATGATGATTTTACTGGTGAAACAAAAAGTCTAACTATTAGATCTTAAAAAGTAAAAAATTGGAAAAAATTAAAATTAAGTCGCAATGAAGAAAATATTAATCGTAGATGACGAGCCTAACATCATCATGGCTTTAGAATATGCACTTAAAAAGAAATCGTATTTGGTTTACATTGCTAGAGATGGTGATGAAGCCATCCGCTTAGCCGATGAAAACGCACCCGATTTAGTAGTGCTTGATATTATGATGCCAAAAGTTGATGGTTATGAAGTATTACGTCATTTAAAATCTGAAAGCCCTATTAAAGATTCAGTAAAAGTGGTGTTTATTAGTGCTAAAAACAAAGAAGACGATATTGAAAAAGGATTGAGTTTAGGAGCAGACAATTACTTAACTAAACCCTTTTCAATTAAGAAATTACTCAATGAAATAGAGAATCAATTAGAAAATTAATAAAAAAAGTGATTATGAAATATACAGATGTTTTTCAAAAAAGTGTAGAAAACCCAGAGCAATTCTGGTTAGACGAAGCCAAGCATATCAACTGGTTTAAAGCACCAACAAAAGCTTTAGAACAAACTGAAGAAGGTATTTTTCATTGGTTTCCTGACGGTGAAACTAATTTGAGTTACTTGTGTATTGATCAACATGTAGAAGCAGGTCATGGAGATGAGGTTGCTGTAATTTATGATTCAGCAGTAAGACAAAAACAAATTAAATACACCTATAAACAAGTTCAAGAGAAAGTTGCCAAATTAGCAGGTGGATTAAAAGCAATGGGCGTTGAAAAGGGTGATCGTGTGGTGATTTACATGCCAATGATTTCTCATTCGTTATTTAGTATGTTGGCCTGTGCAAGAATTGGCGCCATTCATTCGGTAGTTTTTGGCGGTTTTGCCCCAGATGAATTAGCTATGCGAATTGACGATGCTAAACCAAAAGTAATTATCACCGCTACTTCTGGAATTGAAGTGGATCGGCTTATTGCCTATAAACCTATGGTTGATGAAGCCATTGAAAAATCACAGCACGAAGTTGAAAAAGTTATTGTTTTTAATAGAAAACTGGGCGTTGAATTTGAAGAGAAGCCCTACGATGTAGATTACGTAGATTTGATTGAAAGTGCAGAACCAGTTGCTCCTGTAGCTTTAAAATCTTCAGATCCTTCATATATATTATATACCTCCGGAACTACAGGAACTCCAAAAGGTGTAGTAAGAGATACAGGTGGATATGCTGTTGGATTGAAATATTCTATGCAAAACATCTACGGAACAAATCCAGGCGATGTTTTCTGGGCCGCATCAGATGTAGGTTGGGTTGTAGGACATAGCTATATTGTTTACGCTCCTATGATCCACAGAAATACTACTATTATTTATGAAGGAAAACCAGTAAGAACACCAGATGCTGGTGCATTTTGGCGTGTCATTGAAGACCATAAAGTAAACGTTATGTTTACTGCACCAACGGCTTTTAGAGCTATAAAAAAAGAAGATCCCAAAGGAGAGTTGATTAAAAAATATGATATTTCTTCACTTAAATATCAGTTCCTTGCTGGCGAAAGATGTGATGAGGCAACGCTCAAATGGGCAGAAGAAAAATTGAAAATTCCTGTGATTGATCATTGGTGGCAAACCGAATCAGGTTGGTCTATTGTAGCTAATTTTATGGGCTTGGACCCACAACCTGTAAAAGTTGGTTCTGCTGGTAAAGCCGTTCCTGGTTATCAATTAGAAGTACTTAACAAAGAAGGGGAAGTTCTTCCCGCAGGCGAAGAAGGCTATATTTGCTCTAAACTTCCGCTTCCTCCAGGTTTTATGCAGACCCTATGGAACAACCACGAGCGCTATAAAAATGGCTACTTGAGTAAATTTCCAGGTTATTATTTTTCTGGCGATGGAGGTTATATAGATGAAGATGGTTACGTATTTATTACAGGACGAATTGATGATGTGATTAATGTTTCTGGACATCGTTTATCAACTTCAGCCTTAGAAGAAGTAGTGGCCTTGCATCCCGCTGTAGCCGAATGTGCGGTGGTAGGCATGGAAGACGATTTAAAAGGTCAAATTCCGTTAGCTTTAGTGGTAGCCAAGACTGGCGAAGAAGGTTATGAATCTTACAAATTAGAAACTGAAGTTATTCAGATGGTAAGAGATAGCGTTGGACCTATTGCCAGTTTGAAAAATGTGGTGATGGTGAAGCGCCTTCCTAAAACAAGAAGTGGTAAAATTCTTAGAAGAACGCTTCGTAAAATTGTTGATGGAAAAACTTATAGTATTCCTTCTACCATTGAAGAACCTATGGTTATTAGTGAAATTATTGAAACTTTAAGTCAGGAAAAAGTCGGCGTATTTAAAGGCGATAAACAAGTGGTGGTTAATTCTTTAAAAGCACTAACTAAGTCGTATTACAACATTGATTCCTTAGCAAAATATATGGATGTATATCGAATTTCGCAAAATGACCCAGAAACTTTTTGGAGTACCATTGCAGAACGAAATTTTGTGTGGCAGAAGAAGTGGGACAAGGTATTGGATTGGAATCCCGAGGAAGCTAAAGTAACTTGGTTTGAAGGTGCTAAATTAAACATTACCGAAAATGCCATTGACCGCCATTTAAAAACAAGAGCTAATAAAACCGCAATTATTTGGGAGCCCAATAATCCTGAAGAAGAAGAACAACGCATCTCTTACAAGGAGCTTTCAGAACGCGTTAATAAAATGGCTAATGTTTTGAAAGCAAATGGCATTCAAAAAGGAGATCGGGTTTGTATTTACTTGCCAATGATTCCAGAATTGGCAATTGCCACGCTGGCCTGTGCTAGAATAGGAGCGGTGCATTCGGTAGTTTTTGCTGGTTTTTCAGCTTCAGCATTAGCCTCAAGAGTTAATGATTCTGATTGTAAAATGGTCATTACCTCAGATGGTTCTTACCGTGGTTCAAAATCCATCGACCTCAAAGGAATTGTTGATGAAGCCTTAGAAACTACACCTTCAATTGAAACCTGTTTAGTCGCCAAGCGCACTTTCGCTAAAATCGATATGAAGGAGGGAAGAGATGTTTGGTTGCACGAAGAATTGAAAAAAGTAGATAAAAAATGTGAACCAGAAGTAATGGATGCAGAAGATATGTTATTCATTTTATATACTTCAGGTTCTACAGGAACGCCTAAAGGAATGGTGCATACTACCGCTGGTTATATGGTGTACTCTGCATTTTCATTCAAGAACGTGTTTCAATATCAAGAAAATGATGTCTATTGGTGTACAGCCGAT